>JAGWTK010000668.1 GCA_028876035.1 Bacteroidota bacterium | reverse complement strand
TCTGCGCCCATTGCCAGCTATCCGTCAAACTTATAAACAAAACAAAAATTGTCAAGAGCTACACCAGCAAACAACCTTTATCCCAAATCCTACCTCTACCACCGGCTGGTAAAGGCAAAGCTCTTTATTGATAACCATTACCACAACGCTATCGACCTCAATAATATCGCCGCCACTGCGCATTTTTCGAAATTCCATTTTATACGGCTTTTCAAATCTATTTATGGAAAGTCGCCCCACCAGTATTTGATACAGGTGCGCATCGACCATGCAAAAGAACTGTTGAAGCACAAGCATTCTGTAGCGGACACCTGTTACAAGGTGGGATTCGATAGTATTACTTCCTTTACCGGCTTGTTCAGGAAGAACACCGGCACTACACCCTCGAGCTTTCAAAAGCAATACCAATTGCGACAGGAAAAAATAAAAGCAGCGCCCTTATCCTTTATCCCGAATTGCTTTGCGGAACAAAAAGGCTGGATAAGAAATAGCAATTTTCAAGAGCTGTTATAGAAACGCAAAGACCATTTTTGTATCATCGTTCAACACTTAAAAGAAGCAACCATGATTTCAAGAATGAACCACGTTTGTGTTTTTGTTTTAAACCAGGACAGCGCCTATGATTTCTATGTGAACAAACTCGGCTTCAAAGTGCACACCGATGCGCCCATGGGGCCGGGCATGCGTTGGTTAACGGTTTGTCCGCCCGAGCAACCCGACCTGGAAATTTCCCTGATGTCCATTGAAGAAGGAATGATGTTTAAAGCCGAAGCGGCTGTGCAAATGCGGGCCCTGGTGAAGAGCGGCACCTTCGGTTTTGGCGTGTTCCAATGCCATAACCTGAACGCCACCTATGAAGAATTAAAGGCAAAGGTTGTCGTATTCAAAAAACCACCGACAAAAGAATTTTACGCCTACGAAGCCCTGTTTGCCGATGACTCAGGCAACTGGTTTTCGTTGGTGGAAAAAGCAAATGAATAGCAAGTCATGGCTACACGTCGGGCGCAATTACTGCACAAGACAAGCTGAATGCCTGCTATTGACCGTTGGTCAATCAGCTTGTCTGCATTCAACGCAAGTCATTATCTTCAGATCAAAAGCAATACAACCATGCCCACCGCCAAAAATTTTAATAGTCCACGCGTACCCGCCATGAGTGATAGCTTCCCCCAAGCCGTATTCGCCGGCAACCTGGTGTTTGTTTCTGGTACGCCGGGACTGGATCCTGCCACGGGAAAAATAGTAAGTGCCGACTTTGAACAGCAGGTTCGGCAGGCATTGCACAATATTCAATTGATATTGGAAGATGCCGGCACCGGTATGTCAAACGTAGTGAAGACGACCATCTTTATGGTGGCGGGTAATGATTTCTCCGTAATCAATAAAGTATACAAGGAATTCTTTCCGGCTAATCCACCCGCGCGCAGCACGCCCCAGGTGATGCCCTTCCCCGCAGGTATCCTTGTTTCCATTGAATGCATCGCACAGCTCTGACCACGCAATGCGCACGATGATGGTTACGCTCTGAATTTGTATGGATGGGGCAGAATTGTCGGAATACGCCCTTAACTGGTCGCAGCGATACCCCGCACATGCAAATATTCTTCCTCAACTTTACCATCATTCGTCATCCTACAAATTGACAACACGATGAAAAGTTATTCCCATCTCCGCCGATTGTTCACAACCCTTGTAATCATCATCCTGGTACTACTTGCCAACCAGGCCATGACACAGAAGCTGGTGCCTTCCGCCAAAGGCTATGCGCCTGTAACTGGCACCAAATTGTACTACGAAGTATACGGACAAGGAAGACCGCTCGTGTTATTGCACGGCGCTTTCTATACCATCAAAATGAACTGGCAAGCACTGATCCCCGAATTGTCGAAGACGCACAAAGTCATCGCCATCGAAATGCAGGGTCATGGGCATAGTCCGTATACCGAAC
>JAGWTK010000667.1 GCA_028876035.1 Bacteroidota bacterium | reverse complement strand
CCATTTATCGCGCTTCCATTCGATCCCATCGATCGAAACAATTAATTTCTTTGTCGTAAAACGGCGTACGAAGGGCAGCATAAATCCGCCGGATACACCCAGTACCAGCAATACATCTGCCGAAAACAGCGCGTGAAAAATGGAAATGCAGTCATAGATAATACTCCAGATACCATTCGCATCCATCGGCAGGTACACCAGCTTTGCACCGAGGTAGGTCTTTTGCCGTTCTTCAGCGCGGTATTTCTTTTTGGTGCAGTACACCGTGATGTCAAACTCCTCTCCCATTTGCCGCACCAGGTGTTCGGCCAGTGTTTCAAAGCCGCCATATTTCGCCGGCACACCCACCGTTCCAATAATGGCAATTCTTTTCTTTTTCATATTGATATTGATTTTAAGGTGCTGCGCCCTGCTAGGGCCGTTTGCTCCGGTTCGCAGGAAAGATGCAGCGCAAGACATTGGGTAATACTTTTTGCAAACGGTTCGTGGCCGAAGGCTGCTGCCTTTTCAACGGTGGCTGTGCTCATCTGCGCATACAGTGCGTTGTCGTTGGCGAGGCTGCTTATATAGGAAGTAATGGTTTGTAAATCGCGGTAATCGGCCAGGTAACCATTTACGCCATGGTCCACCAGTTCAGCTATCCCTCCTGTTGGCGGAACGATGGCTGGCAAACGATAGTGCATACCTTCGAGTACGGTCATTCCAAATGTCTCTATCCATTCGTCGGGATGCGATAAGTTGACGAGTAAGGAGGCGCGCTGGTAAAATGGATGAACGTTTCGCTGCGCCGGGTACACCTGCAGGTTCAAAGGCGGTAGCAACAACGAAGGCCAGTTTGCGATTTCGGATTCACTGGCATTTAGCACCAGCTCAAAAGATATTCCGGGCATTCGGCGCGCGATTGATACAAATTCATCCACCCCTTTATACCGTTTCAGTGAACACAGCATCAGTACGCGGAACGGGTGTTCTCCGGCATCCGGATTTTGTTTCGCAGCCTCGGCAAACTGTGGTGAAATGGTATTGTACACAACCTCATTCGACACACCGGGGAAAGCTTCGGTCGCCGCCAGGTATTTAGAAACATGAATGATTTTTGTGGCGGTAAAACGGGCAACTGCGCGCAGGAATTTTTTCAACAAGGCTGGCCGCATGCTGGTTTCATGTACGTGGTAGATCACCGTCTTCCCCATCAGCTTTCCCGCCAGGGCTGCGCCAAAGGGCAATAAGGTGTTCACATAAATCGTGGCGTCTTTGCGCCAGTACCGCAGCATTTTGAAGAACAGCAGGATTTGGCTGATGGTGTAATTGATCAACCTCAGCCAGGGATTGGACGCCCATTGGTACCAGAAATATTGATACTCCACGCCTGCTATGTTGGACAGAAAACCGCTTTTCCCCCGGCCGGAGGTATACAGGGTACGGTCGCAGGCGGCCACTTGCGGGAGTTGCAACACCTGCGACAGTATGAGCGGACTGCCGCTGTAGTCGTTCAGCAGGTGTACAAATATGATGTGCTTACGCAATTTGCTCATAAATCATTTTTAAGGTTTCGCCCTTTGTATCCCAGCGGAAATTGTTTTCAAATTGTTTTCTTGCACCCTCGGAGAGTCTTTGCCAGCAGGCTTTGTCGTGGTACAATTTTTCCAGCGCGTCCGCAAAAAGTGAAATCGACTGTTGGTAGGATAGGTAGGGCACACGAATACCGCTGTGCTCATCGATGAATTCACCCGGACCTTCATTGTTGAAGCAGAGCACTGGTAATCCACAGCTGAGTGCTTCGGGTACTACCATGCCGGCTCCTTCGTGTGAGGGAAAGAAAAAGACCTTTGAAGTCTGGTACATCTCTTTCATCTTTTCCCGCTCAATCCAACGAATGATATCAGTATTGGCAGCGACACCCTGTTCTTTTACGAGGGCCTGTATGAGTCCAAGCTCCGGTCCATCGCCTA
>JAGWTK010000666.1 GCA_028876035.1 Bacteroidota bacterium | reverse complement strand
CAGGAACTGTATCTGTACCGCTTGTTCATCGGGCAAGGATTTTTGTTGCCGGTAGACCGCGGCGATGCGCATCTCCAGTTCCGAAGCACCCGTTTTGCTTTCATCGCCGGGCGTATTACTACCCGTATTTAACTCGTTTCCCAGGATATAGAGATAGTCCAGCGGCTGCAATCGGAGATCGGTTGCATTCACAAATGCAAAATCCAGTTCATTGCCTGTTGCATCTGAATGCGCAACACGACAAAAAAGCGCGGCAGCCTCCGGCATAAAGCCGGCCGCCCATTTATTCAAACCGGGTTCAACAACGGCGCGATCGGTCATCGGAACAGTTGGCCATGGATTGGAAGCAGGCAGGGCCGGGTCCAATTTTTCGAATTGAATGGTCACCCTGTTTGTAAAAGTAAAATGACTGCTGCGCGGGGTATCTATCACATCCAGCACCGGTGGTATCTTTGCTTCCTGCATCGCGTTCAATACAGCAGATGCGCGATCAAAATTTCCAAGCACCAGTTGGTATACACTTTCCGAAGTCAGCAAATCCTTTACTGCATCAAGGGTATCCGCCAAACGATCCTTCTCTGCGTTGATGGCCAGTTGTTCTCCGGCAGAAGCCGATTCTACACCGCCTTTTGCCCCAAATGGAAAACTCCCCTGGTATTCAGCCAGTGCCACACCGTTTACAACACCTGTTGCGGGTATACTAACGGTGGCGCTGTTATCACCTTGCTGTTTCACCATATTTTTCTGAATATCGAAGGCTGCCCTGAAATCGTAGATATAGCCATTCAATTTCAACAGTTGGTTGTTCGCAGAAGCACGATCATGCAGTCCGCGTTCAAATTGATAACCGAGCAGGGCTTCAAGGGACTGACCGTTTTGCATACCCTCAAGGATAAACAATGCGCGCCGTACGCGTTCGGAACTAAGGTTCACCGCAAGTGTATCGGGTGTAGCGCTGCCAGCATGCGCCAGGTATCCGCTTCGCAAGACGGAAGCAGCAGCGGCATGATTGAGCGAAGGTGCATGTACAAATCCACCATTTTCCTTTTCGATATACAATGAACCGCCATTGGCAGGGCGGATGGGCTCGGGCACGATATCGGACGGTACTTGTTGTTTTGGAGAAGGCCGTACGTTTTCGAGCCAACCATAGGCACCTAAATAAATTCCTGTTCTGCGTTGTTGATCGGCATGGTCGCCCGTGGTTGTTTGACGCAGCTCAGCAAGCCGCATCTTGAATAAGGCCATTTGCCATGCGTCGAGACGATAGGCGCAGGTATCGATGTGCTCGGTAAAACACCGCTCCAGTCGGGCAGTGGGCAAATCCTTTAATTGATCAAGGGCTTGTCGCACTTCTTTCAGATAAGCCGCTTCCTCTTCGTTGATGCCAACTGTCCATAAATAAGCACCAAGGGCAAGCTCCTTTTTCGGATGCTCTGGCTCGGCAACCTTCACCGGTGCTTTCATCACTTCCCACTTGGTGAGATCTGCTTCTGGCCGGATATTGTGAAAATTTCTCACCAGCATGCTGGCTTCTACCGGAAAGTTTCTTTTGATCAGCCATTTTGCGCTCGATTGGTGGATTTGTTCGAGCAGCGCTTTTCTCGCGAGCAGGTAGAGCAGCTGATTGGGCGGTGTAATGCCGGCGCCAAAATCCTGCTTCTCCAATACATCCACACTGTTTGCAGCCGCCAACCAACCGAGATAATTCTTCGCTGCGCCCGGTGCGTACTCGCGAATACCTTTTTGTTCCGACAATGCCACCGAATCGATTAGGTTACTTGCATCAAGACGGGATGCATAATGCTGAAAGATCAATCGCAGTAACGGCGGAATGGTAAAACCGGGAATTTCGCTGATGTTAAGTCCCAGGCTGGTAAAAAAGGTGAGTAATATATTCTTGGTGGTATTCGATTTACTGAGTTCATCGAAGTATCGTTGTCCCTGCAAAAAGCCCGC
>JAGWTK010000665.1 GCA_028876035.1 Bacteroidota bacterium | reverse complement strand
AGCCTGGAGAACTCAGCAGCTTCCTGATGGACAAATACAAAGTCCATACCGTGGGCATCGAATGGGAGAATATCAAAGGTGTACGCATTACGCCGAACGTGTACACCAGCACGAAGAACCTTGATGTGCTGGTAGAAGGCATCGGAGCTTTCACAAAAAGCGGGTTCTAGCAACCGCTCAAATATCGGTGCCGTATTGCTGGATTTTTCGATATTTTGATTGTTGGATTTGGGTACAGTCAATGCAAACGCGACGATCACCCGTAAAGCACTAAGAACCCTGAACAAAGAACTATGAACTATTCAAACGGCTCAATTGATTAAGCAATACGCCGTCTGCAGCAAACAACAGGATTAAGAAAATTTCTGCGGCGATTGTTGAAAACAGCTTATTTTACGGCCAAACCAAAACGCCGTATGAGCCTGCTGAAAGAACAATGGAATGTATTGCTGGCTTTTGTCCTCACCCTGATTGCCATCCTCGCCGGTTTTGCCGATATGCCTGCTTCCTCGGAAGCCGCCCTCTATGGCGCCACCTCATTCAACTTATTCGGTCGCTTATCTGTTGCCGTTATATTGGCGCTTCTCGTCGCTTTTTCTTATCGTTACAACCGGAAGCAGCACGCGAAAGGCTGGGGCATATTGTTTTTGTTCTTTCTCGTGGCAGCAATCAGCATGCATTTCGTTTACAATAAGCACCGCGGTGAGCACACGCTCGATTTCACCAAATTCGGGGGTGTGTATGTAGTAAAAGGCGATCACATGATCTCTTCCATGAAATCACTGAAAGAACAAATGGAAAAAAACCGGGGCGCTGAAATGGACGAAACCAGCTTTTTCGGCGAAAACCATGCGGCGGGTGATGTTACCGGTGCCCGCGCTGCCTCCCTCATTTGGCCTGGCATTGAAGTACGGGCCAATGCACGCCACCTCGCATTGTTGCATTTGATGGTTGTCGCCCTCTATTGTATGGTGGCTGCAGCTGCTATTCAATTCCTTTATTGCAAGGGCAGGAAATAATTATCGCTTTGCTTCGATTGCACCTGCGATACGCCTGGCATCAATTCCGATTTCACGTAACTGTCCGGTCGGACTGATCCAAAAACCACAGAAATAAAGGCCGTCTTTCCCAAAGAATCGTTGCTTTTCGGTGCTGTTGCGCAGATCATCGAATCGTTCAGACGGCAGATCGATCCATTCCTGCAAGCCGGTGGTATAACCCAATGCAGCAACGATGACATCAAAAGATGCTGAACGGCCATCGGCAAACGCCACCTGTCGGTCATTGACAGTATTGATACCAGGATAGACGGATAGCTTCCCCTTTTTTATCAAATCGATGGTGCCGATATCCAGCACAGGTGCTTTTCCTTCCTCAACGATTTGCTGGAGCGGACCAATGGATTTTTTGCGCAGCCCCAGTTTCCCTACATCACCCACCAGCCATCGCAGCAAGGGCGCATTGAGTTTATCGGCCAGGGCAGGCTTTAACCAACGCATCCAAAGACTCAGCTGCAGGATGGGAATGCCGGCAATATCACGCGGAACTACATTCACCGGTGATCGCACAGCTATGGAAGGAAAGGCTCCTTGTTCATATAAGTCCAGGGCAATTTCACAAGCCGAATTGCCAAAGCCAACCACCAGCACCCGCTGGCCTTTGTACAAGGCGCCCGTGGTATACTGGCGGCTGTGCAACAGTGTTCCACTAAATGTTTCTATACCCGGTATAGCAATGCCTGCCGGCCGGTTGAAAGGACCTGTTGCCACCACCACGTTCTGCGCATAGATTTCACCATTAGTGCAAATGGCCTTCCAGCCTTGCTTTATCGGTTCGAGTTTTGTAACGGTCGTATTGTACCGGACAGCAACACCTAGTTTCGATTCATAGTCCAGCAGGTATTGCACCACCTGATCACGCGAAGGATAGCGCGGCAGCTTCTTGTCGAATGGCAAAAAAGGCAAG
>JAGWTK010000664.1 GCA_028876035.1 Bacteroidota bacterium | reverse complement strand
TAATAATTAAAAAGTGGATTCCCGGGTTAAGGCCCGGGAATTCGCATTTTGGGAGACAACCCCCGGTTTTTTTTTATCGTATTGCCGGTTGATAATTACAGGATATGAAAAGAAAAACCATAAAAATTGTATTGTCGGCTTTTGTGTTGGTGCTGGTGGCGGGTGGCGCATTCGCTTTCTGGCTCTACAACAAACCGCATCGTTCTGCCGCCGATGAAAAAGCCATTGTTGTAGATGCTCCCCGGCTGGCCGCTGAATTCGAGCAGGATGAAAATATCGCCAACAAAAAATACCTGGGCAATGCCCTGCGCATCCGCGGGCGCGTAGCTGAACTTTCCGTTAACCAGCAGAATAAACCAATTGTAGTGTTGTCGGGTACGGCCATGAGCGGGGTGCAATGCAGTTTGCTCGACGATGCCGGATCCGTGCACAAAGGTGACTCGATCACCGTCACCGGTTTCTGCAGCGGCTACCTGACCGACGTGGTGCTCGACCGCTGTATCGTAAAAGAATAGAACAGGACAAGATAGAATCAACCATTATGATTATGCGCAAAGGACTTCCGGTTATTATTGCATTCTTTTTTATTGTATTGAAAACATCCGCGCAGCCATTGTTTATGACACGGCATGGCCAGGTATCTTTCTTTTCGAAAACGCCGATGGAGAATATCGATGCTGTTAATAATGAAGTGTCTTCTGCTTTTAATCAGCAAACAGGCGAATTGGGATTTGCGTTGCTGATAAAAAGTTTTCATTTCGAACGCGCGCTGATGGAACAGCATTTTAATGAAAATTACCTGGAGAGCGACCAGATTCCCAAGGCAACGTTCAAAGGAAAGATTGCCGATATCCGGGCGCTGAGCACCGGCAAAGACGGGAGCTACCCTGTAGTGGCAGAAGGAGACCTGACGATTCATGGTGTTACACAAAAAGTGAAAATTCCCGGAACGGTGGTAATAGCGGGCGGACTGCCAAGGGTAACAGCAAAATTCCAGGTGAGTCCGAAAGACTACAACATAAAAATTCCCTCACTGGTTGCAGATAAAATTTCTTCGGCCATTGCAGTGACGGTAGACTGCCGCTACGGCAAAAAATAATCAACCAAGTGCCTGCAGGATATCTGCCAGGATATCATCGGCATGTTCCAGCCCGGTTGAAATGCGTATAAGCCCCGGCGTTATATTCACTTCCTGTCTTTCTGCTTCGCTCAGTTTCGCGTGGGTGGTGCTCGCAGGGTGGCTGGCAATACTCCTGGTATCGCCAAGATTGGCGGTAAGTGAAAGCATTTTCAGGTTGTTGAGAAATTTTCTGCCTGCATCCAAACCGCCTTTTAATTCAAAGCAAAAAATTCCGCCTCCATTCTTCATTTGTTTTTGTGCAATGGCGTATTGCGGGTGAGAAGGCAGGAAGGGGTATTTGATCCAGCTGAGTGCCGGGTGTCCTTCAAGGGCTTGTGCTACTTTTAATGCATTGGCCGCATGCCTTTCCATGCGAACGTCGAGTGTTTCCAGGCTTTTGCTGAGTACCCAGGCGTTGAAGGGAGACATGGCCGGTCCTGTGCTCCGGCAGAACATATAGATATCATGCACCAGTTCTTTTCTGCCTGCCACCACACCGCCCAATACACGACCTTGTCCGTCGAGCCATTTGGTGGCAGAGTGTACCACGAGGTCAGTGCCAAAATCGGCGGGCCTTTGGATCACGGGCGTAGCAAAGCAGTTGTCTACGTTTAAAATCAATCCATGTTTTTTTGCCAGCCTGGATGCGAATGCTATATCGATGATCTCAAGTCCCGGATTGGTGGGTGTTTCCAGGTAGATCATTTTAGTATTTGGCCGGATGGCAGCTTCCCAGCTGTCCGGGTTACCGGCGCTCACATAAGTGGATTCGATGCCGTAGTTGGGCAGGTATTTTTTGATGATGGTATGCGTGCTGCCAAATACGGCGTTGCAGCTGAGCAGGTG
>JAGWTK010000112.1 GCA_028876035.1 Bacteroidota bacterium | reverse complement strand
TTGGTATTGGATATTGGAATCTTTTGAAACGGCCTTTAAGGGATATTGGATTCGAATACCAATCAACTTCTGATACAAAAGTAGTCGGCCAGGAGCGCCTGTACAAGAGCGCTTTTAACCGTTCTTTAAGCTTCAGTATTTTACCGGCTTATCGTAGATTTTCGATCGGATATATGCAGGTTCTACGAACAGAAGATTGTAAACAATAGACAACCAACCATTTATTGTGGACGGGTCGACAAACACTTAAGCGTTTACCAACCGCGATTGTCAGGAAACAAGGAGGGAATAGCGCAGAGGTGCATTAGGTCGCAGGTTCTTTAAACGAACTGTTGCGAATGCCAGCGGTGCGCAAGTTCTGCAATATCTTACATCAATATATCTTATATCATATATTCCGTCCTATTTGCTCAGCGCATCCAGCACATCGTATTTGGTAACGATATGAAAGTTACCCGAATCATCTTTACTCAATACTGCGCCGTTTTCTTTATTGATAAGCGTCTTCAATTTCTCCACCGGCGTATTGAATTCCACCAGCGGAAAGGCAGGTTCAATCACGGTTTCTACCAGCGCGTTTTTGATATCGGGATTGGAAAATACTTTCTGAAAGAGTCCGTTTTCGCTGATTGAACCAAGAATAGCTGATTGGTTCATTACCGGGATATGTTCAATATCGTATTTCTTCATCAGCGCCACTGCGTCGGCCACGGTTTGTTGTGGCATTACAGACACTAATTTCTGCCCGGATCTGCGCCCATTGATGATATCCTTAAATGTTTTTACTTCCAGGAATCCTCTTTCCATCATCCACTGGTCGTTGTAGATTTTTCCTACGTAGCGACTGCCATGGTCGTGAAAGATGAGTACGACCACATCGTCTTTCTTCAGCTGATCTTTCAGTTGCATCAATCCCTGCAATACGCTGCCGGCACTATAGCCACAAAAAAGCCCTTCTTCTTTGGCGATTCGCCGGGCCATCACTGCACCGTCTTTGTCGGTAACCTTCTCAAACTGGTCGATCCACTGCATATCATAATTCGCCGGAACAAAATCTTCCCCGAAGCCTTCGCTGATATAGGGATACACTTCTTTTTGGTCCAGCTCACCAGTATCGAAATACTTTTTCAGCAAGGAGCCATAACTATCGATCGCCCATACTTTGATGGCGGGATTTTTTTCTTTGAGGAATTTACCGGTGCCCACAATGGTTCCTCCGGTTCCGGTAGCTACCACCAGGTGCGTTACTTTGCCATCGGTTTGATCCCAGATCTCCGGTCCCGTTTGCTCGTAATGTGCGAGCCGGTTGGCGAGATTATCGTATTGGTTGACGTACCATGAATTGGGTACTTCCGTTGCCAGCCGCTTCGAGACAGAATAATAAGAACGCGGGTCTTCGGGCTCAACGTTGGTCGGACAAACAATGACCTCCGCCCCTACTGCTTTCAGAATATCTGCTTTTTCTTTCGACTGCTTATCCGTGGTGGTAAAAATGCATTTGTATCCTTTCACGCAGGCGGCCAATGCCAGTCCCATTCCCGTATTCCCACTAGTGCCTTCGATGATCGTACCACCAGGTTTGATTTTCCCCTCCTGTTCGGCCACTTCCAGCATCTTCAGCGCCATCCTGTCTTTGATAGAATTACCAGGATTAAAATATTCCACTTTTGCCAGTACGGTGCAGGGCAATCCTTTTGTAATTTTATTCAGCCGGATGAGCGGCGTGTGGCCTATCGTTTCGAGAATATTGTTCTTGATGTCCATGTGTGAAATTGAAATTCAAAGGTAGAACTTAATGTGACAAATGAAGCAATTGCCTATTAGCTGTTGGCTATTAGCTGCTGGCTACTAGCGGTGCTGTATCACCGAGTATATTTGTAGTCCTACATATCCAAGGGGCAAACCAGCTCAAAGGTTTGCTAAACATAGGTATCAATTAGCTATTAGTTGTTAGCCATTGGCTATTAGCGGTGCAGTAACGCCGAGTATATTTAAAAATCCAAAGGGCTGACCAGCCCGAACGTTTGCTACACATGGGTATCTATGTACTTTGTACTTGGTACTCTGTACCAGATACGACTAGAAAATGAAAATCTACTTCGTCAGCGGACTCGCAGCAGATAGCCGGGTGTTCAAAAACCTCCGGGTGCCCGGGCATTGTGAAGCGGTATTCCTGGAATGGATTCCACCGCTGAAGAATGAATCGTTGCCAGACTACGCCCTGCGCATGGCTTCGGCTATTGATACCCGTGAGCCATTTGGACTGGTCGGCTTGTCGATGGGTGGTATGATCGTAAGCGAAATTGCCGGCAGGTTTAAGCCAGCGGTGCTTATATTAATTTCCAGTATCAACTCGTCTGCCCAACTACCGTTTTATTTTAAAGCAGCAGGCAAACTCCGGCTCCACCGCGCCGTCCCGGTAGAACTGGTGAAGAAGGCGGCCCTGGTCAAACGACGCATCACCAAAGAAACGCCCGAAGAAAAAGACATACTCCGCCAAATCATCCGCGACAGTGATGCCGATTTTATCCGTTGGGCCATGGACGCCATCCTCAAATGGAAAAGCACAGGACTACCCGCACCGGATGTACATATTCACGGGAATCGCGACGAGGTCCTTCCCATTCGATTTACAAGCCCAACGCATATCATCAAAAAAGGTGGCCACCTGATGGTGATGACGAGGGCGAGAGAGATTAATCGCATTTTGGAAGAGCGCCTTGTAAATGTGAAAATATGAAAATATGCAAGTGTGCAAATACAGCGATTGGCTGTTGGCTGTTAGCTGTGCAGTATCAACGAATGTATTTGTAGTCCTAAAAATCCAAGAAGATGATCAGCCCGAACGTTTGCCACACATGGGTATTTATTGGCTGTTAGTTCTTGGCCGTTGGCTATTACCGGTGCAGTGTCAACATGTGTATTCGTACTCCTAAAAATCCAAGGGGCTGATCAGCCCGCAGGTTTGCCGCACTTGGGTATCTATTAGCTGTTAGCTCTTGGCTGTTGGCTATTGGCGGTGCAGTATCAACGAGCGTATTTGTAGTCCTAAAAATCAAAGAGGCTGATCGGCCCGAAGGTTTGTAACACATGGGTATCTATTGGCTGTTAGCTCTTGGCTGTTGGCTATTAGCGGTGCAGAGTCAAAAAGTGTATTCGTACTCCTAAAAATCCAAGGAGATGATCAGCCCGAACGTTTGCCGCACATGGGTATCTTTGTACTTGGTACTTTGTACTAGATACCTCAAAACAGCACAGGTACTGTTAATAAATCATCTCCCCGAATCCAATTCCGTTATTTAGATTTGCCGCCCTGAAAAAAACGACCGGACAATGGAATTAAAATATGCACAAAAGATTGGCGAGAAACTAAACCTTACACTGAAACAGGTACAAAACATTTTTGAACTACAGGCAGGCGGTGCCACCATCCCCTTTATTTCGCGTTACCGGAAAGAAGCAACGGGCAACCTCGACGAGGTAGCGGTGGGGAATGTGGTGGAAGAAATCAAATATTTTACTGAGCTCGACAAAAGAAAAGAGACAGTATTGAAAACAATCGAATCTCAAGGCAAACTTACCCCGGAGATACAACAGAAGATCGAAGATTGTTTTGATACCACCATCCTCGAAGATATCTACCTCCCTTTTAAGCCAAAACGGAAAACAAAAGCCACCCAGGCGATTGAAAAAGGACTGGAACCACTTGCCAAACAACTGTTCGAACAACAAGTGACGAATGTGGAAGAAGCAGCCACCGCCTTTGTAAACGAGCAGGTAAAAGACAGCAAGGAAGCCCTGCAAGGTGCGCGGGATATTATCGCTGAATGGGTAAGTGAACATGAACAGGCCCGCAATACCGTGCGCCAGCTATTTGCAGATTCGGCAGTACTCTATTCAAAAGTGCTTACGAGTAAAAAAGAAGACGAGGCTGCGCAAAAATACCGCGACTATTTTGAGTTCAGCGAACCATTATCGACTGTTCCCTCTCATCGCATGCTGGCCATTCGCCGCGGAGAGAAAGAAGGGTTCCTGATCATGGACCTCAACATCGACAAGCAACTGGCGGTTGAAGCATTGAACCGGATTTTCGTGAAGTCGCCTAATGCTGCCGGACAGGAAGTACAAAATGCAGTGGAAGACAGTTACGACCGATTGCTGAAATCATCCATTGAAAATGAATTCCGCCTCGTGGCCAAAAACAAGGCAGATGAAGAAGCCATCCAGGTGTTCACCGAAAACTTACGTCAACTACTGCTCGCAGCACCGCTCGGTTCAAAAAAAATCCTTGCGCTTGACCCCGGATTCAGAACGGGTTGCAAAACGGTTTGCCTGGATGCGCAGGGTAACCTGGTGCACAATACCACTATATATACACTTTCTGCCCACCAGCAACAGGAAGCGATTGATGAATTGAAATACCTGGTGAGCCGATATGACATCGAAGCGATTGGCATTGGCAACGGTACCGCCGGACGCGAGACAGAGCAATTGGTACGCGGGATCGACTTTGGCAAACACGTGAGCATTTTCCAGGTAAATGAAAGTGGCGCTTCTATTTATTCTGCCTCTGAAGTGGCGAGGGAAGAATTTCCTGATCATGATGTGACCGTGCGTGGTGCAGTAAGCATTGGCCGGCGTTTGCTGGATCCTTTGAGTGAACTGGTGAAGATAGACGCGAAATCAATCGGCGTTGGACAATACCAGCACGATGTAAACCAAACCAAGCTCAAAGAAGGACTGGATCGTGTGGTGGAAAGTGCGGTGAACTTTGTAGGGGTAGATTTGAATACGGCTTCGCGTCACCTGCTGGTGTATGTTTCCGGATTAAGCAGCACCCTGGCGAAAAACATTGTAGAGTACCGTTCGAAAAATGGTGCGTTCAGTAGCCGTGCAGAGCTGAAAAAAGTGCCGATGATGGGTCCCAAGAGTTTTGAACAGTGCGCAGGCTTTTTGCGTATTCCCAATGCATCCAATGTGCTGGATAATTCCTCCGTGCACCCGGAGGCTTACCATGTAGTAGAAGCCATGGCAAAAGACTTGCAGGCGACACCAGAAGACTTAATCAAACAACCAGAACTGCGCAAAAAGATTGATCGTAAGAAATATATTTCAGAAAGCATCGGTGAATTCACCATCAGCGATATTTTGAAAGAGCTGGAGAAACCTGGTCGTGACCCACGCAGCACCATCGAAGAGTTTCGGTTTGATGAAACCATCAAAACCATCGAAGACGTAAAGCCGGGGATGCAGGTGCCGGGTATCGTAACCAATATTACCAACTTTGGTGTGTTTGTAGATATCGGCGTGAAGCAGGACGGACTGGTGCATATCTCTCAATTGAGCAATACGTATGTTTCGGATCCCAACCAGGTAGTGAAACTGCAACAAAAAGTAACGGTGACCGTAACCGAAGTGGATGTGGCCAGAAAGCGAATAGCACTTACCATGAAAACTGCGGGTGGACGATCAACAGAAGCACCGCGAAGGCAAGGGCCGCCTGCCGCAGGCAAGACCGGTAAGCCACAGTCAGCAGCACCGCTCAATCCCTTCCAGGCTAAGCTGGCGGAATTGAAGAAGAAGTTTGATTAGAATACCCGATAAGAATAAGTACATAGTATCATAGCGAACGAGAAACACATAGAGACTATTTTAACGAAGCAGTAAGAAAACAAAAGCTGGCAAACAGGTTTTTGATGCAAAACCAGAACATTAACCAGAGCGCTATATGTCTCTAAATGCCTGCATAGCTATGTGCTAAAAAATCTGATAGACCTGTTTATTTACTGGAACTCATACACCTAAAACCCCGGCTCACTTGAACCGGGGTTTTATTTTATGTTACCATCTTTAATTCTATTGAATCAGAAGCCGGAAGTTTTGGGTATTTCCTGCACTTCGCAACGTAACGATATACAATCCGCTTGCAAGTCCGCTGGTAGCAACTGTCACCATACTGGCACCTGCTTTTATCGCCTGCGATTTCAAAACGGTTCCGTTCATAGTAGCAATGCTCAGTTGTACCGGTGAAGACGCCATTCCGCTAAAGTGAATATAGGCTGCTTGTCCGGTTCTTACCGGGTTGGGGAACAACATAACGCCCGCATTCGTTTGCACACCTGCTGTCCGGTCCTGCACCTGGCTGATGAGTTGATTGATGCGGCCGGCAGCGGCACCGTCGGGCAGGTACAATTGCGAACGTGGTACGACTTGTTTGGGAGTGCTGTTGCTTGACCAAAGCAATTGACAGACTGCTTCACCGGCGTTCTCATAATATTCAATTACGATATCATATTGCTGTCCGGCCGTGAGTGCAATGGTACCGTTCTTTTCAGTTGTTCCCTGGTCAACCCAGTTGTCGACCAGCAATTGTCCGTTCACCCAAAGCCGAACCCCATCATCACTCACGGTATAGAATCGATACAATTCTGAATACTGTGCCTGAATTTTGCCCGTCCATCTTACTGAGAATTGATCTTCCGGTACGATACCCGGTGCAGGCGACATCACAACGGGTTGCTTGGTGTAAGTCAGTTCCATATTCACCGTTGGATCCGTTCTTGTGAGTAAGGGCGTACCGCTGAGCGTTTTGCCATCAAAATAAGTTCCAAGTAAGCCGACTCCTGCTACCGCGGGTGCTTCGGGATACAATTGCGATGAAGGGATGATTTGTTTGGGTGTACTGGTGCTAGACCACAAGAGTTTGGTCACTGCCTCACCGGTGTTTTCATAATACTCCACTACAATATCATAGAATTGTCCGGCTACCAAACTAATCGTTCCGCTTTTTTCGGTAGCGCCCTGGTTTACCCAATTGTCGACCAATAATTGTCCGTTTACCCATAAGCGAATACCATCATCACTCACCGTGTAAAAAGTATAAGTCTCACTGAAGTTCGGTTGTACTTTACCCGTCCACCGTACCGAATACAAATCTTCCGGCACGATGCCAGGCGCTGGTGATAATACCACGGGTTGCTTTGAATAAGTGAGTTCGAAGTTGATGGTTGGATCGACTCGCTGGAGCAAGGGTGTACCGCTCAGGTTGGTGCCGTTGTAGTAAGTGGCGTTTAAGCCGGTGCCGGTGGAAGAACTATTTTTGCCAAGGACAGTTAATTTTCTCTTTGCAAAAGAGCAATCCTGGTCGAGGGTACTAAAGTTTTTAAGTTCTACTGTCCAATAGTAAACGCCTGATTCCAGGTTGGCTGGTACAACATAGTAGTTCGTGCCTACAATAGCCGTGGGTGTAAGAGGCACAGTGTCTCCTTTCCATAAATACACCTCATACTGTATTGCATTACCTGGAGCATACCACCGGAGCGTATCTGCCTGTCCCGAATTAATGGTATCGTCTCGAAACTGCGGCGTTGAAAAAGGACAGCCCGGTGCTTCAAACAAACTGAACTCAGGAAGATACAAGACGGATCGGGGTATGATCTGTTTTGGAATCGTCGGCGCTGACCAGAGCAGCTTTGTTACTGACTCCCCGGTGTTTTCATAATATTCAACGGTGATTTCGTAAAACTCACCCGCATTCATTGAAATCTTTGCTGACTTTTCAGTAACCCCCTGGTTGGTCCAGTTGTCGATCAACAGTTGTCCCCGTACCCATACCCTGATGCCATCGTCGCTGTTGGTATAGATTGTGTATTCTTGTGTAGCAGGTGCTTTCAAACGCGCGTTCCATCTTGCCGAAAAATGATCTTCGTTTACAATTCCAGGCCAGGGCGAGAGCACGACTGGTTGCTTTGAATAGGTGTACTCAAAGTTGATCGTTGAATCCAGGCGGGCCCCTCGGAATTGCTCAAAATTATTTCCGTTGTAGTATATCGCGGAAAGTCCCTGTCCGGTCGGAGGGTCAGACGGAAAGATGGCTATCTTAAACTTCTCCGTGGAATCAGCGATCCCGTTCACGGGATACACTCTTATCCGGTAGGTTTGTCCCCTTATAAAACCGGGATAAGTTGCGGAGGCCGTATCACCGGCTTTTTGTCCAAGAGCAGAATAATAATAACCAGGAGGAAAACATCCATTACCATGGATATCGAAAGCAACTTGCCAGTTACCGGAAGGAATTACGCGGATGGTTTCCCTGGTTTCACTGGGAGTAAACGAGAACCAGACGTCTCTTGCCTCATTCGGGCTGGCAAGTCCCTGGTTGCCCAAGCTTGGTGTCGCATAGCCGATCACCCCACTGTATTTTGGAGAAGGATTGGCGTAAGTACTTTCCTGGATACTAATTGCGGTTACACATTCGTCATTTACTGGCGGAGGCATTGTTGCCGATGGACCGCTAACTATTAGATTATATTTATTATAGGTAGAGTCGAGTCGCTCATGATAATCGTAAAGACGGATATAGTACGTATTTCCCTTCTGCAGATTGTTAATTGTTGTGCTGTCGGTAGCGCCATAGCTGCCGTTATTAACACATGCGATTGATTGCAGTTGGCCACAAGAACCGGAAAGCACTTCAAAGGCGAAATCGCCAAGAACATTGTTACCAGGGATCACGGAAATCTTTTGTACGGAACTAGTCGCAATAAATTTAAACCAGACATCGGGCGCCACGTAACTTGGATCGGTACATGCAGGCATGCTTTGACTTGCGTAGGCTGCATTACCATTAAAGCTGCTTTGCGAACTGGTATCGGCTAATACCGGAATTTGAATGGCATTTACGCACTCGTCATTTACCGGGGAAGACGGAAAACTGCTCACATTGGTCTGAACAAGGCCACGCGCATTGTTACCTGAGTAGCCATAGGTTCGGTAAAAGTAAGTTTGACCAGGAATTAAATTGCCCAGATCAGCCTTTACAGTCAATGCAATCGGGCCGGCTTGCGTATTTGCAAAACATCCCAGCGGCGTAAGGGAACCGCAAGTTCCACTAAACACTTCTATCACCGGGTTAAGTGATCCGGTTACGGTAATAAGATGATGGCTATTGGTTGCTGTAAACTTGAACCATATATCGTCCTCGGCAACGCCGGCACATCCTGGCAGCGATTGGGTAGCACCGACGCTCGTCGTTGCGATCGTCACCGGAATTTGACCCGGAACAGCGGGCTGTACGGGCATTGCCCCAATACAATCGTCATTTACCGGAGGAACCAAAGGCGTGGTCACAAATAGTTGGAAGGTCTTACCCGGCAGTTCAGGGGAGCCGTCACTATTGGCATTGTACAGTCTTACAGCATAACTGGTTCCTGGTGAAAGGCTGGTCAACGTTATAGAATTTGTAGCAGACCCTGGGTTAGCGGCACATGCTACCGTTGGCAGGGAAGAACAAACAACACCATTATATACAACAAACTCGGGTCGGTCTCCTGATGTTGATACGGCAGTTATCGTATGCGCGGTTGAAACAGCCGTGAATGAATACCAAAGGTCAACCGCGGGCTTAAGTGGATCACTGCATGAAGGACTTCCAACTGAAGCATAACCAAAATTGCCGGTAAGTCTTAATGTTGAAGCTGAATCGGTATTAACCGGGATGGATAAAAAGTTTCCGCAATTGTCATTCGCAGGAGGATCGGGCAAACTAATTACGCTGGCAAAAATCCGGCCGCGGACGTTATTGGTACCGGCGCCGTAAACCCTGAAATAATAAGTATTACCTGGCGCCAATCCTAAAAGATCTCCCCAATTCTTGCCCTGGAAATACGGTGTAAAGCATTTGTAGGATGTAAGCGATGAACAATCTCCCACAAACACCTCTATAACAGGAGATATGCTATCACCTGTAACCACACTGATCAATTGTCTTTGTGCAGATGCAGTGAATTTAAACCAGATATCATCTTCGGCAGAGCCAGAGCAACCCTCGCGGGATTGAGTAGCGCCAACATTAGACGTAGACACAGCAGAACCTCCTGGTACCACTATCAGCGCACCGTTACAGTCATCATTGGGCGGCACCTGCGAAAAACCGGGAACAAGGTTTAAAATAAAAAGGCAAAAAAGGATAAGGCGCATGAGGGTGTTTTAGGGGGTTAACAATGGGTAGGCCGCTAAGGTATTGGAAAACGGGTTGCCATCACCCAACCAGCTAAAAATTAATGCGACAATCCCACACATAAAACCGCCCCGCATGAAGAATCAGCGGGGCTTCCGGGCCATCCTGTTCCGGATGGCGATA
>JAGWTK010000663.1 GCA_028876035.1 Bacteroidota bacterium | reverse complement strand
TACGACAATCTTGCTTATTTGTACATCGCTGCCGTCGGCAATCTGCACACTGTAGGTACCGTTTGCATAAGTGTTCACGGGGATGTTTACCACAGTGGTATTTACGCTATACCGGTTGTTCAGCACTACCTGTCCGTTGTTATTGGTAATGGTAAGATGCCATTCGTTGTGCGGAACCTGGCGCAATGATACGTTTACCACATTCGATGCCGGGTTTGGATACACACTTACTTTTCCGATGGAGCTCAGGCGAATGGCTTTCACCGTGGAAATAGTGCTTTTGCCATCTGCATCTACCATCAGCAGGCGATAAAAATTGCTGCCTGCCGCGGGTGTAATATCAGAGAAGCTATAGGTGATTGCGGTAGTGCTGTTACCAGCCGCTTTCACCGTAGCAATCGTTTTCCAGTTGCCACCATCGGTGCTGCGCTGCAAATCAAAATGATCGGTGTTTATTTCCTCCAGGGTCGTCCAGCTGAGACCGACTTTTTGTGCGCCGGCGAGGTTCGCGCTAAAGTTACCAAGGGAAACCGGCAGCGAGCCCAGCAGGAAACCGCCAAATCCATCCGTACTGGCGGTGGCCCCGCTGCTGCTCAGTGCTCTTAATGAGCTTGTGGTTGTTGATGAATTGGTAAGTGGTGTGTTCGAATTCCCTGTGTTGAGTGCTTTTACGGTCGAGCCGATGACAAACTGTGTAGGCGTTGATGGAGGAGAGCGTTTTTCAAGCAGCAATCCACTGTTGGCAGCGCTGTTATACATGCTAAATGCCGTCGAAGCGCCGGACAAAGTGAAAGTAACACCGCTTTTGATTTGCATTTTGGCATTACCCTGCGTTTCTATAACAAAGTTGTTGTACGCGATCGTAAAAGTTGTACCATTGGTGGCACCAATCGTAATTGTCGGGGCCGAATTGGGAATGATGAGTAAATCACCATCGGTAACATTGGTGCTGGGAACGACACCGCCGCTTCCGGTAAGCACCCAGTTGGCTTTGTTGTCCCAACCGCTGCCTGTGCTCCAGGTTGATGTGGTGAATACGTTCCAGGTAAGACTTCTTGTGGTAGTTTGCGCACCGGATTCAACGGCAAGTGCAATCATCACAGCAATCATAGCGAGTGCGGGGTAGCATTTTTTCATGTGCGTTTATATTTAACAGTTAAAAAAGCAAGCCGGGGGTTTCGAAGAGATAATGGAGCTTGTTTTTTCGAAGGGTGGATGATCAACGCACGGTTGGAGGAGTGGAGCCTTTACCGAAGCAGGAGGTATTTACAAAAGAATGGGTGGACTATGCGGGTATAAAAGTAACGGCCCCGTCACTATATCGCAAGTATTTGCCTGATTATTTTCTTGAAAATAGCCAATAATTTTTTTCCCAAAATGAGCCAGCCAGTTATCCACAAGGTTTTGAACTGGTCCGGCATGACCTTCCAACCCGTTGCCGGATGGTAATACAGGGGAACTGAGTATACCAGCCTCGGGGGATTGTCGAACTGAAAACAGTTGAGCTGGCCTGCTCTTTACCTGCCTGAACGGATAGCTTTTCAGGGGTGTACTACCAGTAGCTTACTGGTTTGAACGTTGGCACCATCGCTTAATTGCAGGTAATAAGTGCCATTCTGAAAATGCTGAACATCCAGCGCAATCGTAGTGGATGAACCGCTGTACTTGTTGTGGAGTAACACCTGGCCCTGGCTGTTGGTAACGATCAGTTGCCAATCATTTACCGGCGCCCGACCCAGTGAAACAGTAACCAGTTGAGTGGCCGGATTGGGATATACGGAAATTTTACCCTGCGCATCGAACCGGATACGCTTAATCGCGGAAAAACGGCTGGCGCCATCTGCGTCCACCATTAACAGCCGATAGAAATTATTTCCGATTGCAGGCGAGGGATCCTGTGCGCTGTAGGCCCGGACTGTACTGTTGTTACCTGCAGCCTTAAAACTGCCGATAACATTCCAATGAGCG
>JAGWTK010000662.1 GCA_028876035.1 Bacteroidota bacterium | reverse complement strand
AAAAAGTTTGGCGATACCATTTTTAACACATCCCTCGACGGTGTGTTCATCATCTTTTCAGAAACCAGTACAGTTGCCAATTGTAACCGGCGTGCCCTCGAGTTATTTGATGTACAGCACATTCACGAAATTGAAGGCACGCCCATCGCGAGATGGTTCAACGAAGAACAGGTAAAACGCATGCAGGACCTGGAAGAGAGTTCCGGTGAAAACGCCCGCAACTGGCAGGGAGAACTGGTGCTGCAAACACAAACCGGTAAGAATATCTATGCTTTTGTGAGCATGGTGCCCTTTGTATACAAAAGTGTCCGGTATATCAAAGTGAGCGTGTTGGATATTTCAGACATTCGCATTACCGAGTTCGAACTGATGAAGGCTAAACAAAAAGCCGAAGAAGCCGTAACTATCAAGTCACGTTTTCTCAGCAACATGAGCCATGAACTCCGCACCCCCTTAAATGGTATCATCGGTGCGTCCAACCTGCTCTTGAATGAAAATTACCTGGAAGGACAAAAACCCCAGCTGGATATCCTGAAATTTTCCTCCGAGCACATGATGATGCTCATCAACGATATTCTTGATTACAATAAGATTGAAGCTGGCAAACTGAAACTAGAAGAAGCACCGGTTAATATCAAGGAACTCTGCGATCGCCTGGCTGCCCAGTTTGCACCGCAGATCAAATCACGCGGACTTCATTTCTATGCAGAGATCGACCAGGTGCTGGATACGGAGGTGTATACCGATCAAACCAGGCTCAACCAGGTATTGTCCAACCTGCTTTCAAACGCCATGAAGTTCACAAAAGAAGGCAGCGTTTGTTTGATTGCAAAACGTTTATTTGCATCGAGCAGCAAAGTTACTATTCAGTTTATGGTGGTAGATTCGGGTATCGGTATTCCTAAAGAAAAACAGAAAGAGATTTTTGCCAGCTTCACACAGGCCGATGTAGATACGACCCGCAAATATGGCGGTACCGGTTTGGGTTTATCCATCAGTAAAGAACTGGTGAGTATGTTCAACAGTGAACTGCAGGTGGAAAGTTCAGTAGGAAAGGGTAGTGTTTTTCAGTTCACCGTTGAATGGAAGATCAATACGTCCAGGAAAATGTACATCAATGAAGACAATACCCGCGATTTGCGAAACCTCGACGGTACGCGTATATTGCTGGCAGAAGATAATCCCGTGAACATGGCCATCGCCCGTCGCTTTCTTAAAAAATGGGGCATCGAGTTAACGGAGGCGGTAAACGGACAGCTTGCGGTAGACGCCTTTAAAAATGGAGAATTTGACCTTGTATTGCTGGATTTGGAAATGCCCGAAATGGACGGCGCTACAGCACTGAAAGAAATCCGCAAACTCAACCCCGAAATTCCGGTACTGGCTTTTACGGCCGCCGCGTATGACAATATGCTGGTCGATCTTTTACAAAAAGGCTTTGTCGACTTTATTCCCAAACCATTCCGCCCGGAAGACCTGCACGGCAAAATTCATTTTCATCTGAACAATGAAAGAAGAGCGTGATGTGAACAATGTAAGATAGAAGATTGAGTGATGTAAGATAGGTGGTCAGACGGACCTGTTGCGCAGCATTGTAACGGAGTTTTTCGATTTTTCGAATATTGGATTTGCATCTGCGCTCACGCAAAAGCGCGCTATGAACTCCCGGCTAAGGTCCATAGACTAACAGGCAACCACTTCGGATAAAACACTAAGAACAATGAACCAATAACTATGAACCCCGCGCAACGAAGTACTGCGCACCAATTCTTGACTAACGACTCCCGACCAACGACTTCCGACTAAGGACTCCCGACTAAGGACTAACGACGGTCCGGCAGCGACTGCGAATAGAGGACTAAGAACCATGAACCCAAAACTATGAACACTACCCAACGAAGTACTTTCCACCGATTCTTTACTACCGACTAAAGACTATAGACTATCCGGCAGCGACTGCGAATAGAGGACTAAGAACCATGA
>JAGWTK010000661.1 GCA_028876035.1 Bacteroidota bacterium | reverse complement strand
GTCATAATACAATGCTGCAAATATATCCCATCAAAACTGCCAGGTAATCCCGAATGAGCAATAAAAGCTGGAGCTGATGCTTTCTACCGATGATCGCGTTTTGGTAATACCGGTACCTTCCTGCACGCGGGTAATGGTTACAACAGCGGGGTTGACCGGTATCGCATACACCGGGGTAATGCTAAAACCGAATTTATTCATGGTATAATGCAGGGGTAAGCTCAATTCATAGTCCAGCATCTTGAATTGTGAAGCGTTTTCCACGACAGCAGAAACATCGTATACAATTCCGCCGGTTTTTCTTTTACCGCCTACTCTTCTTTTGTTGTAGTAAGAGCCATAGTAATTCTGGGTACTTCCATTTGCCATGAATGTCGGCGTGATTTCAAGATTATCATTGGCCGCATAGAAACTGTGTTCCAGCCCAAGGCCCAGCATGAAGTCGGTCGCGCTGCCAAAATCCACCGCCGCATCAAAGCTGGGTTTGATAAAACCAAGGTCATACCCGCCGGAAGCATATACGCTGGCTGAAATCTGGGATTTTACATTTGTGCTGCTATCGTTATAAAAAGACTTGCTCACAGCAATTTCGCCATCAAACTTTTTAATGGTGAAATCATACCCCGCTTCCAGTGAGAAAAGGTCTATCCGGCTGCTGCCCGAGCGCATCAGGTAAGAAAGAGAACCGCTCACAAAAAAACCTGATTTATCATAATAGCCCAGGCTGGGTGTTAAATAAGGCGTTGCCAAACTATCTTTCCGGCCGTTGTATACCGAGTTGCTGAGGTAGCTCATGCCCAGGGAAAAATAGGACTTCGGATGACTGGCAGCAGGAATACTGTCGGTATCGGGCACACTATCTTTTGCGGTTACACTATCGGTAGCTTTTTGCGCTTGGCTGGCAATGCTCACAAAGAGCAATACCAACAGGTGGAATTTTTTCATGGTCAGGGGCCGGTACGGCGTTTTTAATAATAAGCAGAAAAAAGGTCAGGTATTGACCAGCGCAGGAACAGGGGGTTTAATCCCATAAACGGCTTTTTTCGGTTTTCAGTATACCCTTTTTAAACTAGCCGGCATCCCCTATCTTCGCCAGAAAATAAAGCAAGCATGAACCTCCACGAATACCAGGCTAAGGAACTGCTGAAAAAATACAATGTCCCCGTACAGGAAGGCATCCCCGTTGATAATGCCGGCGCCGCAGAGGAAGCCTACAAACAATTAAAAGTTACCTATGGCAACAGCTTCGCTGTAGTGAAAGCACAGATTCACGCAGGTGGCCGCGGTAAAGGAAAAATAAAAGGTACGGAACAACGCGGTGTAGCCGTGGGTAAGAGCGCGGAGGAGATCAAGCAAATTGCTTCCAATATTTTGGGCGGTACCCTGGTAACCATCCAAACCGGCGAGGCGGGCAAAGTGGTAAACAAAGTACTTATCGCGCAGGACGTATACTATCCCGGTCCAAACCCGGTTAAAGAATACTATCTCTCTGTTTTGCTCGATCGCGCCAAAGGACAGAACGTTATTATGTACAGTACCGAGGGTGGTGTGAACATCGAAGATGTTGCCCACGATACGCCCGAGAAAATATTTAAAGAATGGGTACATCCCGGTGGCGGACTGCAACCATTCCAGGCAAGAAAAATTGCTTTTAACCTCGGACTGAGCGGAGAAGCATTCAAAAACTGCGTGAAGTTTGTAACCAATCTGTACAATGCGTATGTTGGACTCGATTGCTCCATGCTCGAAATCAACCCGCTGTTCAAAACCAGCGATGAAAAAATCATTGCGGTGGATTGCAAAATGAACCTGGATGACAACGCCATGATGCGCCACCCTGAACTGGAAGCGCTCCGCGATATCAGTGAAGAAGATCCTACCGAGGTAGAAGCCGGCAAATACAACCTGAACTTTGTGAAACTGGATGGCAACGTGGGTTGCATGGTGAACGGTGCCGGACTGGCCATGGCAACCATGGATATGATTAAAC
>JAGWTK010000111.1 GCA_028876035.1 Bacteroidota bacterium | reverse complement strand
GCATGGCATGAACCCGGCACCGTGTATTCCGCCAATCACCCGATGTTTGGATCGGTAGACGAATGGTTCTACCGTGGCATACTGGGCATCAACCCAGCGAGTCCGGGTTTCGCCGATATCCTTATTCGTCCGCAGCCGCCGTCTTCCCTCAAGTCAGCCAGGGGAAGCTACCTGTCGGCGCATGGTGAAATTGAAGTGGCATGGGAAAAAAGCGACGGTATCTTTAACCTGCAGGTAGACATACCGGCGAACACGCGTGCACGTGTTGGTTTACCTGCAAAAGCCGGTGATACCATTACCGAGTCTGGCATGGCAGTGAAAAATGGACGTTTTGAATCGGGTGTACTGGTGATTGAACTCGGATCCGGCCATTACCAATTTTCAGTTCGATAAAAAATTGCTGAGCACAGCGCTCCCAAAAAACGCCCGCACCATGACCCCCACCAACAATGAACGATTGCTTTCCCTCGATTTCCTTCGTGGATTGATTATGGTATTACTGGCCATGGAATCAACCGGCTTGTATGAATACCTGTACGAACATTCCGGCAGCGGTTGGTTCAATGTGATGACGGAACAATTAACCCATCATCCCTGGAATGGCCTTCGGTTCTGGGACCTGATCCAACCATCGTTTATGTTTATGGCAGGAGTAGCCATGGCCTTTTCCCTCAAAAAGCAATGGCAAAAAGGCGTCAGCTGGAACCAGACTTTTGTAAAAGTGGCAAAGCGCTGCGGCTGGTTGTTTTTCTGGGGGGTGCTGGACTACGCCGTGCGTCCCGGCGGATTGTCATTTGAGCTGTGGGATGTGTTGACACAACTTTCATTTACCACCATGCTGGCATTCCTGATTTTTAAGTGGAATATCCGCGCACAGGTATTGGTATGTGTTGGACTGCTCCTGCTCACGGAAGTACTTTACCGGTTTACGCATGTCCCTGGCTTTGATAAGCCGTTTACTGACCAGCAGAATTTTGGTAACTATGTCGACTTGCTACTCATGAATAAAATCAACAAGGGCGGTTGGGTGGCCATCAATTGTATCCCAACGGCTGTGCATACCATTGCAGGCGCGCTGGTAGGAAAACTTCTCATGAGTGATAAGAAAAAGATACCGGTGTTGCTGGCTTGGGCCCTGGGTTGTTTTGTGCTGGGGTACGGGCTCGACTGGCTCCACATAACGCCCATCATTAAACGCATCGCAACGTCTTCTTTCACACTCGCATCCCTTGGCTGGTGCCTATGTTTTCTTGCGCTCGCTTACTGGTGGGTAGACATCAAAGGGCACCGGCAGCACCTGTTGTTCTTCACCGTAGTAGGCATGAACTCTTTCTTTATTTATATCTTCTTTGAAATTGTTGGCAGCCGCTGGTTCAACCACTATATCCGCAGCATCTCCGACGGTGTGCTTGGCTGGATACATACGCCTGATATGCCCAAATTCATCATTGGCTCTCTTTGCATCTTCGCGCTGGAGTGGCGGCTCTGTTACTTTTTATACAAACGGGGAATATTCTTTAAACTATAATTGCTGGTACAAAGTACAAAGTACAAAGTACAAAGTACAAAGACACTTGTTGAGTGTGCAAGGTCACGCACTTTCAGCAAATCCAGAAATCCAGCTATCAAAAAATCAAGAAATCTTATTTCTTAAATTCTCCGGGACGAGCTCATCCCCACAGGCGAATCTTCATTAGAATAGGTCTCACATTCTAACAATGTTCTGTATCACCACCGGCGGGTTCAGCGCCTGTCCGTACGCCTTCCGGTTATAGATATGATCCACTACACTCATTCCTTTCACCACCTTTCCGAAGGCAGCATAACCTTGTCCGTCGTGGTTGTTCTCTCCGCCGAAATCAAAGCCGCGCTGGTCGCCAATGCAGATAAAAAATTCAGTGGTTGCTGTACCGGGTTCCATGCGCGCGAGGGAAATAACCCCGTCGGTATGCGAGAGTTTTGTATCCCGGGTAGATTCGTGCGGGATGCCTGGTAAGCTGGTCGCTGTTTTGTAATTTGTTTTCCATAACCCGCCCTGGATCAGGTTCGCCTTGGGTGCATCAATGGGCTGGTTATCGTCTGTAAGTACCCGGTAGAAATTACTGTTCTTATACAGTCCGGAATCTACATAGGAAAGAAATGCTTTCACCGTTTTCGGTGCCTGGTCGGGATAAAGTTCCAGCTCAATATTGCCGGCATCGGTGCGGATTAATACATGCGGATTTCTGTAGTGTGGCGACTGGCAGGCAGCAAGAAAAAGGACGGCTGCAAGAAAGAAAAGAATCGTACGCATCATGTGGTTATTCGGCTCAGGCTTTATTGATCACCAGCCTTGGTTCAATATTTATTTTCAGAAATCCGCCGTTCTTGCGCTGTTCGCTGGTTTTATCGAGCAGCTGCAGCAGGAGCTCAGTCGCTTTTTGTCCTTGTTGATAAGGATATTGCTCCAGGGATGCCATGGGTGGAAAAGATGTGTAGCTGCTGAATGGCAGGTTGGCATAACTCACAAAGGAGATGTCCTTATTGATTTTAATCTTTTTCTTCCTGGCAAACTGTACCGCGTCCAGTAATACATAGTCGTTAAAGGTGAGTATTGCATCTGGTTTTCGCTTTGCACTTAATAAGTGCTCCATGGCTTCGCAGGTTCCTTCCCTTGAAAGGTCCGAACTAACCAGCAAAGACGGATCGTATTTCAAACGGCCCCGGGTCATGGCACGGATATAACCTGCTTTCCGTTGCTGGCTTGCAAACAATTTATCCGGCCCGTTGATCATACCTATCGTCCGGTAATTTTTCTTCAGCAGGTAGTTCATCGCTTCCACAGTTCCCGACTCGATGTCGCAGGCAACATAGTGCACATCCCTGGCTGCAGGTATCCGGTCAAAAAAAACAACCGGGATGTCATATTTCTCCATCGAACAGAAATGTTCGTAGTTGCGCGTGTTTTTTGCAAGCGATACAATCAACCCGTCTACCCGGTGATCTTTCATTGTACCAACTATCCGCTTTTCTCTTTCTTCATCATCATGACTTTGCCCGATGAGTACTGTATACTTCCGGGTATTGGCCATGTCTTCAATACCGCTGATGGCGCTGGCAAAAAAAGCTTCTGAAAGTTCAGGGAGAATGACACCGAGCGTAAAGGTCTTTCGCTGCTGGAAGAAAATGGCTTTTTGATTGGGCTCGTAGTTAAGTTCTACTGCCAGTTGCTGCACACGCGCTTTGGTCCGCAACCCGATGCTGTCGTGATCATGCAGCGCCCGCGATACCGTTGAAACTGAGATATTCAGTCGCCGGGCAATTTCCTTTATCGTGGTGACAGGCACTTTTTTCTAAAGATACAAAAGATTGAGAGCTCTTGCTGCGCTACTCCTAACCTTTAACAGGCGTTTATTTTTTGGTTACATTCGGACATGCGATTATCGTCTCTTTTGGTTTGCTGCTATTTTTTTTGCATTTCATTGCCGGCCGATGCACAGGTTGTCCCTTATTCCATCGCTCAAAGTCCCTGGAATGCCGATAGCCTGGGCAACCACCGCGCACTCGTGCGTGTACAACAGGCAGGGCAACTGGCCCGTGTTATCATTCCCTGGCGGCGCAGTGATCTGCATCCGGAAATGAAACGAATCATTGTGCAGGATGCGCAGGACGGACAATTGATCAAAAACGTTTATGTAAAAGCGTCTACCCGCGAAAAAGGAGATATTATTTTCCAGTCTGTACCCGCACACAGCGGCTACAATATTTATTATCTGCCCTACAAGAACGAAGGCCGCAGCAATTATCCAAGGGGCGTGTATCTTCCGCCCGCTACTATCGCAGAAGAGAACTGGTTAACAAAAGCCAGAACTTCCTCCTTGCAACCGAACGCCGTCTGCACCGGCCTGCAGTCGGTCGATTCATTCAATAGTTTTTTTCCGATGGAAGTGATTGCAACAGCGGCAGAGACCAGCGTGCTGCAAAAGAAAAATGCTGGAAAGGCCTTTTTGGTTTTCCCGGAAGACCGCCTGCATCCCGCCACGATGAAAAATGATCTGCCCTTCCGCTGGATACAAAAAGGACCCTCGAACCAGTTTGCCGGCAATCCGGGTGTGGGGGAGAATTATTCGTTCCAGCTATGCCTGTATGCACTGCGGTCACTCGATCACGTTAGTTGTCATTTTTCGCGTTTTGCCAATGCAAAGGGCGACACGCTGCCGGCTTCTTTTTTGTCCTGCCTGAATACAGGCGGCAATGGTTACAATAACCGCCCGGTAAGCAATGATATCAATGTGCCTGCAGGTACCGTTCAGCCACTTTGGTTTTTGGTGAAACTACCGGAGCAGGCGCGTGGCAATTACAAGGGTGTGATCACCGTTCAGTCGGGAAGCAATAGCCAAAATATAGCCGTTTCCCTGGGTGCGGGTCCGCGCGTTGTGAATGAAGGCGTAGACGAACCCTGGAAGATGACCCGGCTCGCCTGGTTGAATTCCGATCTCGCGCAACCGAATGAAGTGATTCCGCCTTATACAACTTTGCATCTGTCGGCAGGCAACAGCATCCAGCTGCTCGGGCGAAGGTTTGACATCAACACGGATGGTCTTCCGCGGCAGATACAGACTTATTTCACTGAAGAGATGACATCGATCGACACCGTTGCGCACCCATTGTTTACCGAACCCGTCCATTTCCATTTTACCCGCGCCCGTGATGGAAAAGACATGAAATTCCGCAACGGTAACATACAAATTACCCGCAACGAACCTGGCACCATCGAATGGAATGTTACCAATACCAACGATACCATCGAGATGGCCATTCATGCATCAATTGAATTTGATGGTTTTGTTTCTTACGAAGTGCGCGTAAGGGCATTGGAAGAGGTGGACATGAAAGAAATCACCTTGCACCTGCCCTTTAAGAAAGAAGCGTCCACCTACCTGATGGGCCTGGGCCAGAAAGGCGGTATACGACCCGACAGCATTGGCTGGAAATGGGATCCCGAACACAAGAACCAGGATGGTGCCTGGATTGGGGCGGTGAATGCCGGCCTGCAATATTCCCTGCGCGATCAAAATTATGTTCGTCCGCTCAATACCAATTTTTACCTGCAAAAGCCCTTGCACCTGCCTTCTTCCTGGGGTAATAATGGAAAAGGTGGCATTTCCGTCGCACAAAAAGGTCCTTCGATACTCGCCAACAATTATAGTGGACCACGCTTACTTAAAAAGGGAGATACGCTCTATTATAATTTCAATCTCCTGATTACACCCTTTCATCCGCTGAATACCGGATTCCAGTGGAGCAACCGGTTCTACCATCGCTATGCAAGTGTCGACAGCATTCGATTGAAAGGCGCAACGGTGGTAAATATCCATCATGCGACACCCGTCAATCCATGGATCAATTATCCGTTTATTGAATGGCGGAAGATGAAGTCCTATACCGATTCTGCCCATCAGCAGGGGCTGAAAGTGAAAATCTACAATACCGTTCGCGAACTGTCTGACCACGCCTGGGAAACGCAGGCATTGCGAAGCCTGGGGCATGAGGTATACGCGACCGGTAAAGGCGGCGGCTTTAGCTGGTTACAGGAACACCTGGGAGATGACTACATCGCAGCCTGGTTTGTTCCGGAAATAAAAGATGCGGCCATCATCAACAGCGGCATGAACCGCTGGCATAATTATTACGTGGAAGGTATGAACTGGCTGGTAGATCATACGGGTATCGACGGCATTTACCTCGATGATGTGGCCTTCGACCGAATCACGATGAAACGTATCAAACGCGTACTCACCAAGGACGGGCATCCCGGTATCATCGATTTGCATTCGGCCAACCAATACAATAAAAATGATGGCTTCAACAACAGCGCCATGCTGTACATGGAACATTTTCCCTACCTGAACCGCCTCTGGTTTGGTGAATATTTTGATTACGAACACAACGATCCATCCTTCTTTCTCACAGAAGTAAGCGGTATTCCTTTCGGACTGATGGGAGAAATGCTCGAAGGGGATGGCAATCCCTGGCGGGGTATGGTGTACGGTATGACAAGCCGGTTGGGCTGGAGTGCCGGCAGCGATCCCCGCCCGATCTGGAAATTCTGGGATGACGCAGGTATCGCACAAACAAAGATGATGGGTTACTGGAGCAGTCATTGTCCGGTAACCACCAACCACCCGATGGTAAAAGCCACCGTATTCCAAAAGCCAGGCATGGCCATCGTTGCGTTGGCTTCCTGGGCAGACAGCAGTGCTGCGGTGAAATTGCAAATTGATTGGAAAGCACTTGGCCTGGACCCGGATAAAGTAACCCTAACGGCACCGGACATACGTAATTTTCAGCAAGCGCGATCATTCAGCACCGGGGAAGAAATTGTCGTAGAAAAGGCCCGCGGCTGGCTCTTGTTACTTAAAGAAAAATAGCCTTTATATTTTCTATCGAGGCATCCATGCATCCTGTTTCGCAGTATATAGTTGCAAAGGCTGTATATGGTTGCCATGCTTTTATTGCGAAGCAAATGGTCGGTGGCTGTTGCTATTGTCGTATCGGTGAGCGTGGGCGTACTGTTTTGTTCAGGCTATACCCCATCCAACAGCGGTAAACAATCAACAATATCCGATACTGCCTACGCCGGTACGGCCAGCTGCCGAAGTTGCCACCAGGCGATCTATGATAGCTTTTTGGCTACTGCCCATTACCGAACCTCTCGTCCCGCCAGCGCTGCTACGATCAAAGGCAGTTTCGACAGCGGCAAAAATGTATTCAGCTACAACCCTTTCATGCAGGTTCGCCTCGAAGCAGAAGGAGAACAGCATTTCCAAACGGTGTATGTGAATGGAGAACCCACACACAGGGAGTCATTTGATATTGTAGTAGGCTCCGGGAAAAAGGGACAGACTTTTCTCTATTGGAAAGAGGCACAACTTTACCAGTTGCCCGTATCCTGGTTTGTACCCTCGCAGAGTTGGTGTAATAGTCCGGGTTACCCGCCGGGCATGCCCCGGTTCAACCGCCTGATACCCGCCCGCTGTATTGAATGCCACGGTTCCGGCGCGGTAGCAGAAACAAATGAGAACAATGTCAGTTATTTCGACAGGAACTCCATCGAATACGGTATCAGTTGCGAACGATGCCATGGTCCGGCTGCCGCACATGTGAACTGGCACACACAGCACCCGGGCGACAAGCAATCGAAGTTTATGCAGTCGCAGGATAAATGGACAAGGGCCCAGCAGGTGGATCTCTGTGCCTTGTGTCATTCCGGTATTCGCGTGCCACTTAAACCAGCGTTTAGTTTTACGGCAGGCGATCGCCTGGAGGATTTCTCACGTCCTAAATACAATGCAGACAGTGCGGCCATGCTGGATGTACACGGCAATCAATATGGTTTAATGACATCCAGCAAATGCTTTCTCAACAGCAATATGACCTGTTCTTCCTGTCATGATACCCACCGGCAGGAGGCAGGAAACCTGGCAGTGTTCTCTGCACGTTGCCTGAACTGTCACGGTGAAGGTGCTAAGGCAGTATGCAAAATAAATCCCGGCAATGCGTTCGTCTTACATGAAAACTGCATAGATTGCCATATGCCTTTGCTGCCATCCAAAGCTATCTTTTTGCAGATGGCTGATCCCGGTAAATCAACCGCAGACCCCGTGCGTACCCACTTCGTCTCGGTATACCCCGATGCAATGAAGGCTTTTATGAAACAGGTTAAAAGGAAACAAAAGCATACCTGATTTCATTGAACCACAAAAGTACTGCCGTATGAAATGGTTGCCTTCTCTGCAGGATGCGTCTCTCTTTACCCGCCGCGATTTTATCGGACAAGCTTCCAAAGCAGCGCTGCTCTCTGCAGGTGCGCTTTCGTTTACCGGACTAGCGGCCCGTCCGCTGTTCAATATTGCTCCTCCTGTTACGGTGGGTGATATCATGGATATGGTATATAAAGAAATTCCGGGTGCACCATTCACCAATACAGTGGATACAATAAAAGCCGGCACACGCGACCAGCAGGTGACCGGTGTTGTCACTACGATGTTTGCCACCCGCCCCATCATCGAACAGGCTGCTGCGATGGGTGCGAATTTCATCATCGCGCACGAACCTACTTTCTACAATCATACCGACGATAAAAAATGGGCCGGCGATAACCACATCGTTCAGCAAAAAGAACAATTGCTGCAAGACAGGAAAATAGCGGTCTGGCGCCTGCATGATTATATCCACTCATTTCACCCAGATGGTGTTTTCGCCGGCGTTGTGCAGCAAGCTGGCTGGTTAAGCTACTACAAAAACGAAAGCCCGGTATTGGAGCTGCCCACGCAAACACTGGGCAACCTGGTGGGTCATCTCAAAAAAACATTGGGAATTGATCACCTTCGGGTGATCGGCCATCTTTCACAATCCTGCCGTCGGGTTGCCATGATTCCGGGGGCGGCAGGTGGTCAGGCCCATTTGCGGCTGATAGAAAAAGAAAGACCCGATGTGCTGATCGTAGGCGAAATTCATGAATGGGAAACGGGCGAATACATACGCGACAGCTATGCTTTTGGCAGCAAAACGGTGCTGGTGGTGCTGGGCCACAGTGTAAGCGAAGAACCCGGTATGCAATGGTTCCGCGACTGGCTCGCCCCGAAATTGCCGGGCATCAAAGTGCAGCACCTCGTTTCGGGAAGTCCGTTCACCTGGGTATAGTAAAATCTTTCTACCATGTATAACCGAAGAAAATTCCTGCAGCAGGCCACGGGCGCTTCGCTGGCATTTACCATCGTTCCGCGATTTGTACTCGGTGGCCGGGGGTGGACAGCACCCAGTGACATGATCCAAATCGGATTCATTGGTACCGGAAAACAGGGGCGGGGATTGCTCAAAGCTTTTGCTGATAAGGCAAGGGTCGTAGCCGGATCAGATGCCGATGCACAGAAACTGGCATTGTTCCGTTCGCTCACGGAGAAGGCCTATGCAGGCATGGGCGCGACAAGCGGCTTCAAAGGTTTCAGGGAGTACAAAGACTTTAAAGAGCTGCTGGCGCAGAAAGACATCGATGCCGTAGTGATCGCAACGCCCGATCACTGGCACGCTGTACATACCGTGATGGCCGCCAACGCAGGCAAACATGTGTATTGTGAAAAACCATTGGCCCATTCGATAGAGGAGGGCAGGGCCATGGTTAATGCTATGAAAAAGAATAAGCGCATACTCCAAACCGGTAGTATGCAACGCTCCTGGGAGAATTTCAGGAAAGCCTGTGAACTGGTGCGGAACGGCTACCTGGGCCCAATCAAAGAGGTACTGGTGAATGTAGGTGAGGCAGGTTTACCCTGTGATCTGCCGGAACAACCTAAGCCGGCAGCAGTAGACTGGGAAGCCTGGGTGGGCCCGGCACCCTATCATCCTTTCAATGCAGTGCTATCACCGCCTGTGGAAGAAGATGTATTTCCGAACTGGAGAAAATATAAAGAATATGGCGGCGGTGCGCTGAGCGACTGGGGCGCACACATGTTTGATATTGCACAATGGGGACTTGGTATGGATCACACCGGACCTGTAAAATTTATCCCGCCGGCAGGAAATGGTCTCCGCGGATTACAGATGGTTTATGCCAATGGTATCGTACTAAAGCATGAAGACTTTGGCCGGAATTACGGGGTCCGCTTTATCGGGGAAAAAGGAACCATCGATATCAGTCGTGAATATTTCGACAGCAACCCTGCTACCATTGCAACCGCTGCACTGCAACCCAATGATACCCGGCTGTACAATAGCCCGGATCACTATTTCGACTGGCTGAATGCTATCAAATCGGGAAAGCAACCCATTTGTGATGCAGAAACCGGGCATCGCACCAGCTCTGTATGTTGTTTGGCCAATATCGCGTATTGGCTGCGACAACCATTCGACTGGGATCCGGTAAAAGAAAAAGTGACCAATAACGAGGCTGCACAAGCGCTCACGAAAGCCAACATCCGTACCCCCTGGAAATTGTGATACCGCCTTGATCTAAGAACTGCAATTGCAGAAGAACTCGTTTATTCAGACCTATCAGGAATCAGGTCGAATCTGCCAACAGCCAATAGCTAAAAGCTAATAGCAAAAAAAGAAGGCACCCCGCAGGGAGCTTTAGTTTTTAGGAGGATTATCATTCGCCTGGCGCCATGTAAAAGAAAAGTGACGAATAACGAGGCTGCACAAGCGCTCACGAAAGCCAACATCCGTACCCCCTGGAAATTGTGATACCGCCTTGATCTAAGAACTGCAATTGCAGAAGAACTCGTTT
>JAGWTK010000660.1 GCA_028876035.1 Bacteroidota bacterium | reverse complement strand
GGTAGCCACCAATAAGCTGCTGTGATAAAAGACCGTTTCGCAATACCCTATCAAGGCCGGCGTGTACCGTTCCAGTTCGCGTACATAGGTATCGATAAAGTATTTTTCCACGATACCTTCATCTACCAGCAATTTGCACTTTTTGCTGAACAGCGCTATTATGTTACCCAGTGAGCCGTTCACCGCATGAACCCGGATGCGGATATGAAAATCGGGATCATTATAGCGCACAAAAAACCATTTGTCAATCTGTTTCTTTCTTACAGACGCAGACAGCGCAGGTAGTAGAATTCCCGACAATAGTTCATTGGACCAGGAAGGATGACAATATATTTTAAAATACAGCCATTCCGAACCCGGCATAAAATTCCTGTGGCCTTCTCCATTGTCAGCAAAAATGTTTCCCGACAAGCCATATACTTTTTCGTTCAGTACCAATGGCGCCACATATTGTGCGAGGACGGGCTTTGCTACACCCTTATCCAGCATGACCTCGCCCGTATTATCCAGCAAAAACTCCGTTAGCACAATTTTATCTTTGTTCCTGACCGATTCCAGGAAGAGCCAGACATCTTCTTCCTGCCGCCGGTTAAATACGAGGTAATTATCGTGATGAGACAATCCAAAATAATCAGGCAATGACAACGTTGTTGCCAGCTGTTCAAACGCAGCCAGCCATTGCGTGAGAGACTCAGATTTCAGGAAAACAAAATCGGACGAGGACAGACACCATTTCGCAAGACATAGAATGGAGGATTTGTATTCAACACGCGGATAAAATGTCAAACCCGGGAAAAACTCTTCGAGTTCAAGCTTGAAATTCACTTTCATCCCCTGGAACTGGAGGTCATTGAGAAATAAGAAGACGGACAGATCACTGTTACCCGCATTGTAAGCAGTACCCAGCCTGGGAATCACTGGCTTTCCCAAAGGCTTTGAACGCAACAGCACCTGGCCATTGACAATTGATACATACAGGTCAGACAAAGCGATCTGATACGTGTCGTTCATCGTTGACGCCACTGCTACTGGTATTTCAAAATCCCGCAGATGACTTCGCCTGTTAATATTATCGCTGTGGCTGGCGTTGGCATGGGAAATCTCTGCAAACACCACCTCTTCATTCAACCTTTGTTCCTGTTCTGCAATTTCCCTGCTGATTCGGAAAAGTGCTTCGCTAAACCCTGAAAACCTCCCGAGCAGTGAAGTCGCAGAAACACCTCCTGCACTTTCGATGATCACTTTCTCACCGGCAATGCGGAACATCACCGAAAGAGAAGGCGGCAGTTGATATGCGTTCATAGGAGCGTTCAGTGCGGCCAGGTCCTTGTCCGTAATTTCTATTACCCCACCGCGCGCGCCATGGCCCGTGGTAGCCTGAAGCTTGCCCAGCAACAATGAATGAACATTTGTCCAACGCATGTATGTTTCAGGCGCGGGACTTGTTTCTCCGAAATGGATATTGTTGATGAGCGATAAGGCCCCTGCCGTGTTTTCCAGGTTCTGGTAGCTAATGCCTACTTCGGGATCAAGAACATACAACAAGGGCATTTCCCTCCCTTCAAATTTTTCATTGAATGATTTTTTAAACGCATCCAAAGAATCCGGAATCACATAGGGAACTAGTTTGTCAAGACAACGAAGTGCTTCAAGAATCGTGGTCTGGAACTTTTTGTTGAGTCCGCCGGTAACACATTTCCTTTCTGTTACTACATAAAAAGGGTTCTTTATAAGATCAGACTTTCCGAAAAGAGAAAGTAGCTGGTTGCCAAACACGGGCACCATCTCGTACGGCTGCCGATCCGGTGTGTTGATTTGACGCAGCACGTCATCCAGGGAGGCCATCAGGCCGTCTTCCCATCCCTTCCGCTGGTAATCTTGCAACAGGGCGGCCATCCAATCGTCACCAGTGATATTGGGACCCGAGGCCGGAATAATGATCTGCTCTTCCACGAGGTTATCGATGTATTGGCGACTGGCTATTTCGTCGGCATT
>JAGWTK010000659.1 GCA_028876035.1 Bacteroidota bacterium | reverse complement strand
GCTGTTTCTGATTAATTCAACAAATGACTTCCAATCGATAGCAGCGGGCAGCCGCAATTCATACACGATTTACCGTCTTATCACTAACAACACAGGGCTTCCAGCTGGAATAACAATCGGAGATTATTATTGGAATGCTACCAGTACCCGGCCTGCCGATTCGGTAATGACATTCCAGGTCACCGGTGTTTCGGTCGGAAGGTTTGAAAAATACTATGAAGATGCCATCTATGCAAAGTGGTTTGGTTGCATACCGGATGATGGTATTGATGATAGCTACCAGGCGCAGAAGGCTTTCAACTTCGCAATCAAATACGGCAAGTCAGCAAAGGTAAAATTTGAGGGCGGGGTGTTTAACGTGGCTAATATTGTAATTGCAGATTATGACGGCAGCGGTAATGCCCGTTATGTATCTCTTGAAGTTTCGGGAGCGGCACCTGTTTACGATGCTAATTCTATTTCATCGCGTGTGACTGGATTCAATGTTAGTGATGGTTTGGGTTTCGGTATTGCTGTACAGCACGGGGCCAATGTGACAATCAGAAATATAGCCTTTACTGGTGTTGGATTTACGCCGTCAGGCGTTGATGGGGCGATAACCGCAACAGCATCGGATTGGAATATGGGCGGGGCTATAAGTGATACGATCGATCACCCAAATGCAGGTATTGTGATCGACCCTTTTACTTCTGATCTCACGGGTACGCACCAATACCCCAACTCCCGCGCATGGTACAGCAATACGATTCGAACCGGCAGCAGTATGGTCAACATTCTTGACTGTTCATTTAGCCGATTTCTTGTTGGTGTCATGGTTGCACCTAATTCGTATACGACAAATGCCGATAATATCCGTGTTGACAATGCGTACCTGCAGAACCTGAAAGTATTTTGGGGCGCCGGTCAAAGGCAGTCCCGCGATAACCAGGCAGACCATATTTATTCCATTGGCCCAATAGAAACAGTTTTTAACGGCAAAAGATTCGGCCAGCAAACAGGTACCGCGCCGACTTTCAATCACTGTTCATTTGCCGGTGTTACAAAGTACCTGTATTACGGCGATGTGAATTTTGCCGGGATAAAATTCAACGATGTTTATACAGAGGGCCTTTGGTCTTTAGGGGTTTCTGGTGGCTCTAATCCTGTTGAGTTTAACGGATGTGAAATTAATCTACTCACCAGCGGTGCGTTCTCTGCTCCTTTGCTGCATAGCGGCGGGCCTATAATTTTTACCGGTGGCGTGATTGGTTATTTTGATAACACATACGCAAATGGATTGCCGTTCAACTGTACAAGTGTTGTAATAAATGGGACAACGATGAACAGCGGTGCGCCGGTAAATTTCAACAATGCTGTGCCTTATGAACAAATCAGCATTGATAATGCGATTTACAATAATACTGAAGCCCTCAGCTTTCTAAAAAAAGGCGTTGTCGACAACTATATGCGATACATTGAAAAGGTTGTATTACCTGAAACTATTTGCAAAAACAACTTAGGTATTGAATACCAAATGCACGACCCGTATATTGAACAAGTATACATTGAAAACAAAACGCTGCACCTGAATACAACCGATAAAACAGCTTATTTCCTTTCCTCGGATTCAAATTCATACAGCATTGGCCAATGGGTTACAACTAATACGGGCATTGATTATTCGAACGACTTTTTCCCGGCATCGCGTACAGGGTTGGGGTATGTGTATGCAAAAAGGAATGATACCATACGGTTGGCCTACGTGCCCTTTGGCGCTGATAGTACCACGTCCTATGACTTGTCCACAACGCGGATGAAAAGAATTATCCAGCGCGTTCTTTATTCGTCCACAATAAACAATGACACCCTAACAATTATTCATCCTGCCGTTGGCGGATATCCGGGCATTAACAACTTTATCAAAGGCCCTGGGATTGGTTTGAATGCCCGGATTTTGTGGACTGATGGAACAAAAATAAAAATGAGCCGGAAGGCAACGGCATCGGTTGTCAATCAG
>JAGWTK010000658.1 GCA_028876035.1 Bacteroidota bacterium | reverse complement strand
AAAATCGATATACGTTTTTACATCCTTTAATGAAAGCGACTGGAGTTCATTGATATTTAGCAATGCCGCTAATTTCTCAAGGGGCAGGAATTTGCGCAGGAACCCTTCAATCAACAACAAGTTGCCATTACCACTCAGGCTGGCGAGATCGGGCATCATGTTATCGCCGAGTTTACCGGTGAAATTGAGTTGTGAACTGAGCTTTCCGGAAAGGAATTTTCCGACAGGCATTAATTTGTCTACGGTATTGAAAGCGGCAAATGTTTTTTCTACATCAAGCCCCTTTACATCGTATTGCAGGCTAATGGCAGGCTTCAGTTTATTCAGTTTAGTGGAATACGATCCGTTTACCTGCATCGATCCGTCCAGCAGGTTTGTTTTGAGGTTGTTGAGCGACACGGTTTCGTCTTGCATTAGCAAAGTTCCGCTCAGCTGGTCGAGGTTTACTTTATCGTATACCACCCGATCCACGCCTGCATTGAGCGTTAGGTTGAGATTGGCGGGTACAGCAAAGGGAGCCGCTGCAGCGCCCTTAGTAGTGGTGTCGGTCGAAGTGCCCATCCACTGGTTCAGGTTGAGCTGATCGGCTTTCAGGTTTACGATGCCAGTGAGTGGTTTGCTTTGCAGTGCATAGGCCAGGATATTGTCAATCGCCCCGTTTGCACTAAAGTTTGTTTTGAGGTATTCTCCCCTGAGTTCGCTGATGCGCAGGTTTTGCGGCGTGAAGCTTGCCTGCAGCACAGGAATCTTAATACCGTCAGGGTAGGCTTTCGACTGGTAGGCAAAATTTGCCAGGGATATTGCCCCCGCTGCATTGAATTGCTCGTATTGTTTTTTTTCCAGGGCGCTCATATGGCCGCTGGCACTAATGTCGGCATTCAGCAAGCCCGCCAGTTGGGTGCCGGCTTCCAGTTTCACCATCTTACCGATGGCGGCGAGATCAAGTTTGCCTTTGGCCGCGCCGTCTACAAACAGATCGCTCACAGGTGTTTTTACCAGCAGCCGGAGATCAAAGGGTTCCTTGTCCATTTCAATATGCGCCTGTGGCATATTAACCACGGTATGGTCGGTAATGCCATCCGGGTTGTCGATATTGAGCGCGAGGTTGATGTTTTTCACCGGGCTCGGCAAATCGGGGTATTGGAAAAAACCATCTTTTACTTCGAGCTTTAGATTGTACGCAGGAATCTGGCTGCTGCTGTACACACCCTTCACAAATCCATTGAACAAGGCTTTGCCGGAAGTCTTGACCGAGGCGAAATTCTTCTGATAAACAGCTGGTACGAGGGAGAGAATATTCTTAAAATCAGTGGACGGCGCACTGTAGCTGATGTCCATATTGTACACGCTGTCGTTCACCAGTTGGAAAAACCCATTCGTGGCGAGCTCCAGGTCATTGAGCAACACTTTTGCATTGCTGAAACTGTATTTGGATGTTTTATTGTCCGCTTGTATGTCGGTGGCAACATTCAGTTTTGTTTTGTACAGCCAGGGGATATTTCCATAATTGAATGTAACGGCGCCTGCCGCTGTTTTTGTTTTCAGCGTGAAAACATCTGCCGAAAAATCGCCGCTTCCGGAATGATTGAGGTGTTCGATTTCACTGCTCATATTGCCTGCTTCGTCCACATACTGCAGATAGCCATCATTGATTGAATAGGATTCCAGCTTCATTGAAAAAGGTTTCGAACTGGTATCGGCGGTGGCACTGGTATCGGGCTTTACAATATCCCAGTTTACGGAACTGTCTTTGTGAATGATCGCGTGAATTCTTGGCTCATCTACATTGACAGAATAGATGGTCATTTCTTTGCCGCGGATAACACTCATGAGGTTAAGTGCGGCGTCAAGTTTTTTTGCAGCGAACAGCGTGTCTTTTGCAAAATCGCCGGTGCCCACGACCTGAATGTTATTGATGCCGGCGGCCAGGCGCGGAAAGTGCCGGAAAAGCGAAATGTCGACATCTGCAAAATCTACTTTTGCATTCAGACGGTTATTGATTT
>JAGWTK010000657.1 GCA_028876035.1 Bacteroidota bacterium | reverse complement strand
TGCTTCGGGTAGCCAGGAATACCTTACCTGGACTTTTTCCTACGCCAATACCAATCAACCTTTCAAAGTGGGGAGTCTGAATTTTGATTCAACGGTAACAGTCGTACAATATGACTCCTCCAACAATAAACCCTTTTCTTCCAACAGTTTTAACAGCTATAGCCGCAGTTACGAAGTGTATGCCAAAGGAGTCGGCCGTATTTTCCAGGACCTTTTCTCCTGGGAATACCAAACGAGTTACTTCACCAAGAATTGTAAGTTGATCCATTGCCTGAACAATAAATGTGATACTACGGCCATCACCTGCAGCAGCGATGGTGTTGCCAATGGAAAAAATTGCGATTCCATTGCCCGGGCACAGCTGGATGCCGGTGTGAAAATCGTGTGTGATACCATCCCCGGTAATTACTATTACAACGGATATGGGGTTAAGCTTTCTATCCTAAACTACAATTGATGCCGATACCATTTCAACAAAAGCACAGGATACTTGCTGCCGTGCTGCTGCTGGTATTTGCAGTAACCAGTGTTGCAGATGCACAGTATAGCCGGTATATCATCCGCCTTACCGATAAAAAAGCCAATGGCTATAATTTGTCGGCCCCCCAGAATTTTCTGTCGGCCCGTGCACTCTCGCGGAGAACGCGGTATAAAATTGCCATAGATTCCATTGATTTACCGGTTACCAAAGCCTATATCGACAGTATCCGTGCGGTGCCAAACGTAACCGTGCTGAATGTATCGAAGTGGTTCAACCAGGTATGTATTCGTACTACAGATCCTGCCAATGCCCTGGCAAAAATCAACAGCTTTTCATTTGTACAATCAAGTGCGCCGATTGCTGTGCGCGTGATGCAACGGCCAGATAGTGTGAACCCTTCAAAAGCAGCTGAGTTCAATCAAATACTCAGGCCACTGCCAGTTATAACACGCAACATGGATTTGCAGGATTTTTATAATTATGGAAATAACGGCGGACAAGTGCGCATTCACGAGGGTGAGTACCTGCATAACCTGGGTTTCCACGGCGAGGGTTTGGTTATTGCTGTTTTGGATGCAGGATTTTACAACTACAAGGCCAACCCCGCATTCGATAGCCTGCGATTGCAGGGACAGATTTTGGGAGAAGCGGACTATGTTACCAACGACGGTAGTGTTAACGAAGATCATACCCACGGTGCCATGTGTTTGTCTGTGCTGGCATCCAATCTTCCGGGTAAGATGGTGGGTACCGCCCCAAAAGCAAAATATTGGTTATTGCGTACGGAGGATGCAGCAACAGAATATCCCGTGGAAGAACAGAACTGGGTGGCGGCAGCCGAGTTTGCCGACAGTGCCGGTGCAGATATGATAAGTTCTTCTCTCGGATACAGCGATTTCGACGATCCAACATTTAACCATAGCTACGCGCAAAGGAACGGTACATCGGCGCTGATCAGCAAGGCTGCGTCCATTGCGGTAAGAAAAGGGATGATCGTTTGCAACAGTGCCGGTAACTCAGGCGGTTTGAGCAACGACGGGAAATATGTGATTTGTCCGGCCGATGCCGACAGTGTTCTTTCTGTAGGTGCTGTGGATGTAAATGGAAATATTGCTTATTTCAGCAGCATTGGACCCAATGGCGCGGGCAAACTAAAACCCAATGTGGTATCTGTTGGATGGAATGCCGTAGTGATTAACCCGAATACGGGCAACCCCGTCGGTGCAAACGGTACATCCTTCAGCAACCCGAATATGTGCGGATTGGTCGCTTGTCTTTGGCAGGCATTCCCGGAATTTACCAATATGGAAATTTGTACTGCTTTGCAGAAAAGTGCTAATAAATACAGTACACCGGACTATCAATACGGGTATGGCATTCCGAATATGCGGCTTGCTTACCAGGATCTGCTGCAACAAAGAACTGTAAGAAATTTTCAGTCGATGGCACTGGGACAAACCTGGATAAAAGCATTTCCTGTACCCTTTCATAGTGAACTCACGGTTATTTTAAAAGCGCCGCTAACAGGA
>JAGWTK010000110.1 GCA_028876035.1 Bacteroidota bacterium | reverse complement strand
GGTTCATTTATACGGACAAGCAGCCAACATGGAAGCGATTATGCAGATTGCCCGTGAATATGGTTTGCATGTGGTGGAAGACAATGCCCAGGCCATTGGAAGCGATTACCGGTTTGCAGATGGCACGGTTAAAAAGGCAGGAACCATTGGTACAATAGGAACCACGTCTTTTTTCCCCTCTAAAAACCTCGGCTGTTATGGCGATGGCGGGGCAATATTTACTGCCGACGACACGTTAGCTAATAAGTTGAGAATGATTGCCAATCATGGGCAGAGCCGGCGTTATTACCACGATTTGGTGGGATGTAACAGCCGGCTGGACACCATACAGGCTGCGGTGCTGAAAGTGAAATTGGCAAGGCTGGACGAATATATCGCTGCCCGCCGCGAGGCAGCTGCCTTTTATGATAATGCGTTTGCCGGTCATCCGCGGCTAACCATACCCGTAAGGGCCGGTTATTCGAAGCATGTATTCCACCAGTATACGCTGCTGGTAGAAGGCGGTATCCGCGACGGCCTGCACGAGTTCCTGGCTGCCCGCAAGATTCCGTCGATGATCTATTATCCCGTACCTGCCCATCGCCAGCAAATGTTTGACGCGTTTGGAGGCAGTGGATTCGATTTGCCGGTGACAGACTGGTTGACAGAGAGAGTGATTTCGTTGCCGATGCATACCGAACTTGACAGGGAGCAGCTTACTACGATTGCCACTGCTGTTTTGGAATATGTAAACAATCAATGAGCACAACACGATACATTAATAATTAAACCCCACCCCGCAAGATGAAAATAGCAGTTGTAGGCACAGGATATGTAGGCCTTGTAACAGGCACTTGCTTCGCAGAAACCGGCAACGATGTTACCTGCGTTGATATCGACCAAAACAAAGTAACCAAGCTCACCCAGGGTCAGATTACCATTTATGAGCCCGGACTGGAGAAACTGTTCTTACGGAACCTCAAAGAAGAACGTTTGCGTTTTACCACTTCACTTGAAGAAGGCATTAAAGATGCTACCATCATATTTCTTGCATTGCCCACGCCCCCCGGAGAAGATGGATCGGCCGACCTCAAATACATTTTAGGTGTTGCCGATCATCTCGGAAAAATTCTTACTGATTACAAAGTGATTGTTGATAAAAGCACGGTTCCGGTAGGTACGGCAGAAAAAGTGCATGCGGCGATTGCAAAAAACTATAAAGGCGAATTCGACGTAGTATCCAATCCCGAATTTCTCCGCGAGGGCGTAGCCGTGGATGATTTCATGAAACCCGACCGCGTGGTGGTGGGAACTTCGTCTGAGCGTGCCCGTAAGGTGATGGGCGATTTGTACAACCCGTTTGTTCGCCAGGGTAACCCGATTATTTATATGGATGAACGCTCGGCAGAACTGACCAAATACGCCGCCAATTCTTTCCTGGCTACCAAGATCACTTTCATGAATGAGATTGCGGTACTCTGCGAAAAGCTGGGGGCAGATGTTGACATGGTGCGCCGGGGCGTTGGAAGCGATGAGCGAATCGGCAAGCGATTCCTGTTTCCGGGTATTGGTTACGGCGGAAGCTGTTTTCCCAAAGACGTGCAGGCACTGGTGAAATCGTCGGTGGATGCGAAATACGATTTCAAAATCCTGAATGCGGTGATGGAGATCAACGAAAAGCAGAAGCTGCACCTCATGCCAAAGATCAAGGCATATTTTAACAACCAGCTTAAAGGCAAAAAATTCGCTTTGTGGGGTCTCGCCTTCAAACCCAATACCGACGATATCCGCGAAGCACCGGCATTATATATGATAGATGCACTGGTAGCAGAAGGCGCCAGCGTAGCAGCTTTCGATCCCGAAGCAATGGGCAATGTGAAACAGGTGATCGGCGATAAGATTACCTATGCAGAGAACCAGTACGACTGCCTGGCCGGCGCAGATGCGCTCATCATTGCAACAGAATGGAACGAATTCCGTACGCCGAACTTCCTGAAGATTGTGACCGGACTGAAGAACAAAGTAATTTTCGACGGGCGCAACCTATTTGATACCAACGCTATCAAAGAACTTGGTTTTTATTATGAAAGCGTGGGCCGCGCAACCGCCGTGCCTGCAGGAAACAAATAACTGACAAAACGTTTATGAGCAAAAAACGCGTACTCGTAACCGGCGCTGCAGGATTTTTGGGATCACATCTCTGCGACCGGTTTATAAAGGAAGGATTTCACGTCATTGGAATGGACAACCTGGTAACGGGTGACCTGCGGAATATTGAACACCTGTTTAAGCTGGAGAATTTTGAGTTTTATCATCATGACGTTTCCAAGTTTATTCATGTGCCGGGTGAACTGCACTATATCCTCAACTTCGCATCACCAGCAAGTCCGATCGACTACTTAAAAATTCCCATCCAAACCCTTAAAGTGGGTTCTTTGGGTACCCATAATTGCCTGGGGCTTGCAAAAGCAAAGAAAGCCCGCATCCTGGTTGCGTCTACTTCTGAAGTATATGGCGATCCGCTGGTGCACCCGCAAAACGAAGAATACTGGGGAAATGTAAATCCCATTGGGCCGCGCGGCGTGTACGACGAAGCCAAGCGATTCCAGGAGGCGATTACCATGGCCTATCATACGTTCCATGGTGTTGAAACGCGCATCGTTCGCATCTTTAACACCTATGGCCCGAGAATGCGGCTCAATGACGGCCGTGCGCTGCCTGCATTCATTGGCCAGGCCCTGCGTGGTGAAGACCTGACCGTATTTGGTGATGGTTCACAAACACGCAGTTTCTGTTATGTTGATGATCTGATCGAGGGTATCTATCGTTTGCTGATGAGCGACTGCGCTGAGCCGGTGAACATTGGCAACCCCAATGAAATAACGCTGAAAGAGTTTGCCGACGAGATCATTAAACTCACCGGCACCAAACAAAAGATTACTTATAAACCGCTGCCCAAAGACGATCCAAAACAACGCCAGCCCGATATCAGGCGCGCTAAAGAAATTTTGGGTTGGGAGCCTACGGTGAGCCGTGCTGCCGGATTGAAAATTACCTATGAGTATTTCAAATCGTTGCCGCACGAGGAACTGTTCAAGCAGCCGAAAGAGTTTTCGAGCGTGAAGTAGCACCAGGTGGATGGGGAGATTGTACACATGTTTTTATACCACTATCTATGAATAATTACACATCAACGATTCTTGTAACAGGCGGCGCCGGGTTTATTGGTTCGCATGTAGTGCGCCTGTTCGTGAACAAATATCCTGCTTACCGCATCGTGAACATGGACGCGCTGACCTATGCCGGTAACCTGGAGAACCTGAAGGATATCGAGTCGAAGCCAAACTATGTTTTCGAGAAAGGGGATATCACCGACGAAGCCCGGGTAGAGGAGTTGTTCAGGCAATACCAGTTCACCGCTGTGATTCACCTGGCAGCTGAAAGTCATGTGGACAGGAGTATCATGGATCCGTTGGCATTTGTAAAAACCAATGTAATGGGTACCGTCGTGTTGCTGAACGCAGCACGCCAGCACTGGAAGGGGCAGGAACAGGGAAAACTGTTTTACCATGTGTCTACCGATGAGGTATACGGCACCCTTGGTGAAACCGGTCTTTTCACCGAAGAAACACCTTACGATCCGCATTCACCTTATTCCGCTTCAAAGGCAGCCTCAGATCATTTCGTGATGGCCTGGCATGATACGTACGGACTTCCCGTGGTGATGAGCAATTGCTCTAACAATTACGGCTCGCACCATTTTCCTGAAAAGTTGATTCCCCTGATGATCAACAATATCAAAAACAACAAACCCCTGCCGGTGTATGGCAAGGGCGAAAATGTGCGCGACTGGCTTTTTGTAGAAGATCATGCAAGGGCCATCGACACCATTTTTCATAAAGGCAGATTGGGGCAGAGTTATAATGTGGGCGGTTTCAACGAGTGGAAAAACATCGACATCGTGCACCTGCTCTGCAATATTATGGACAAGAAATTGTCGCGCCCGGCAGGAACCAGTGCAAAGCTGATCAAGTTTGTGACGGATCGCCCGGGTCATGACCTGCGGTACGCGATCGACGCCACCAAACTTAATAAAGAACTGGGCTGGTCACCTTCCCTCCAATTCGAAGAAGGTCTTGAAAGAACCGTCGACTGGTACCTGAACAACGAACAATGGATAAATGATATCACCAGCGGCAGTTACCAGCGTTATTACGAACAACAATACGCCAGGTAAATAGCCGGATAAATCCATCCAATTATGCCTTTTGCTGAAACCGGAATTCCCGATTTACTAGTGTACGAACCGCGTGTATTTGGTGACGACCGCGGCTACTTTTTTGAATCTTATAATGAGTCTGCCTTTCGCGCGGAAGGCGTGGAGATTCGTTTTGTACAGGATAACCAGGCCCGTTCCACCTATGGCGTAGTACGCGGGCTGCATTTTCAAAAAGATCCCTTTTCGCAGACCAAACTCATCCGCGCACTGGAAGGCACTATCCTCGATGTGGTGGTAGACCTGAGAAAAGGTTCGCCTGCTTACGGACAGGTATTTTCCATTGAGTTGAGTGCTGCCAATAAAAAACAGTTGCTGGTGCCCCAGGGTTTCGCCCATGGTTATTCCGTAATCAGCGACACGGCAGAAGTAATGTACAAATGCGATAACTTCTACAACAAGGAGGCAGAAGGCGGACTTGCATTTAACGATCCTGCACTGGCAATTGACTGGAGAGTGCCAGTGGACAAAATGATTCTGTCCGGCAAAGACCTGCAACATCCAACCCTGGCGAATTGTGTGCACGGTTTTACTTTTAAACGATAATCTTGTTGTATGAAAAAGCCGCTTATACTGGTTACAGGTGCCAACGGACAACTTGCTTCGGCAATCCGGCAACTCAGTGCGGCCATGCATGATTTCGAATTTTTATTTCCAGACCGGGAAGCCTTGCCGGTACACGAGCCCGGACTGGTACAATCCTACTTTACAGCCAATGCGCCGGATTATTGTATCAACTGCGCAGCCTACACAGCGGTCGATAAAGCAGAATCTGACCGGGATACAGCCATGCTGGTCAATGGAACAGCGGTGGGCATTCTCGCGGCTTCCTGTAAAAAAGCGGGCGCAAAATTCATTCATATTTCCACCGATTATGTGTTCAATGGCCAGGCAAACACAGCTTACACTGAAACAGCAGCCGTTGACCCGGTGAACTATTACGGACTCACAAAACTGAAGGGCGAACAAATTGCGGCTAATTCCAACAGTGATTCGATCATTATTCGCACCTCATGGGTATACTCAGCCTATGGAAACAACTTTGTAAAGACGATGTTGCGGCTAATGAAAGAAAGAACAGAACTGAATGTCGTAAACGATCAGTTTGGCTCGCCCACTTTCGCCAATGACCTGGCTAGTTTTATACTCGCTATCATTACCAAAACCCATCAGCATGCATCGGCGTGGGTGCCCGGGGTGTATCATTTCAGCAATGAATGTATCATCAGCTGGTACGATTTTGCAGTGGCCATACGGGATTTTGCCGGATTGAACTGTAAAGTCAATCCAATTCCGACCAGCCAGTTTCCAACGCCTGCAAAAAGACCCGCCTGGTCGGTCATGGATAAAACAAAAGCAAAAGAAATTTTCGGTGTGCAGATTCCAGGTTGGAAGGATAGCCTGGTTCACTGCCTCGATGAAATCTCAGCAGTCCACCCGGCTTAATTTTTTGTGCGCCACTGTTCCGGCACAAGGCGTGCAACAAACCTGCTCAATGGCCATCCGGCCAGTATAATCATGAAAGGCTCTACAGGATAGGTGTAACGCTGCATGGCGAAGAATACAATATGCACACAGGTGATCACGAGGAAGGGAATCATCAGGATCGATGCATCAAAATTTTTCCGGTTCATCCACCAGCCCCATCCACCAAATAAAATCAGGAACAGATTTCCCATGCCTATCACGAAACGCACGAATACAGAACGCCCCATGACAGTATCGGATGCATAGAATCCCCAGAGTTCCCATAGGTTAGCCAGGCGATTGCCGATAAATGAGAGCGGTTGCTTTTTAAAAGTGTCGAAGTATAATCCAATCGCTTTCGCTTTGGTATCATATTCCGGGTGCTTTTCGGAATAATGCCAGTCGACATAACTCCCCGATGCCGTTACTGATGCCATCACATTGAACTTGCCATGCCCCGCCAGCGAAAATTCTCCTGTTTTGGTATAGCAATAATAACCCAGCGCAAGCAGGGGAATCAAGCTGCCGGTAAGCAGGAGAAAGTTGAAACGCTTTTTGAAAAAAAGATCAGCCAGTAAGAGCAATACCATTACCGGTAAGATTTCGGTACGAACAAGCGTAGCTGCGCCGAGGAACAGTCCGGCACCAAACCAGCGGTTGCGGTAATACAACCAGAAAGCACCGGCCATAAAAAACGTAGTGGGCACTTCTGTCATCAGCCACCGTGCATAGTTTATTTGCGATGGAAAGAAGGCTACGATCAATGCGGATACCAGGGCAATTTGTTGCCTGCGAAAAACGCGGAGGCTGATATCGTACACAAAGTAGATGACCGCAGTGGACATCAGGATGTTCATCCACAACAGTGCATTGAGTGCGGCACCTCCGGCCAATCGCCTGATGCTGGCTACTATCAGGGGATATCCGTTCGGAAAGAAATTGATATATCCTCCGCCCAGCAATGCGTTGGCCTGTGAAAAATAGTCCTGTGAGTCGGTATGAATATGCCGGAGTGACGAAAAAAAGCAGGCGATCACCCGGCACGCAAATCCAAGCGCGAGGATCAACAGGAATATCTTTTGAGATTTACTCGTCCCCAAAGGATTATTTACCTGCTTACTGTTCGGGCTTGTATAACCAGACAATGTCATCGGCATTTTTTTGTTTGTGGGATGGCAGGCAAGGATATCACCTGCTTACCAATGCTGCTATGATCATTCAGAGGCAAGTAACCGGGGGTTTGTGTTAAATGGGTTTCAGGGTCGGAATCAGAATGCGTTTTCGTCACCTTTAACGGTTCGGTACACCGTGAGGAACATAATGCGCATGTCGAGCCAGATGCTCCAGTTTTCCATATACCAAATATCGTGTTCAATCCGTTTCCGGAGCTGTTCATCATCTTTTATTTCGCCTCGATAGCCATGTACCTGCGCCCAGCCGGTAACGCCGGGTTTGAGGAACTGGCGAACCATATACTGACCCATTATCTTAGAATACATTTCTGTATGCCTGAGCATATGCGGCCTTGGGCCCACAATGCTCATTTCTCCCTTGAATACATTGATGAATTGCGGAAACTCATCCAGGCTGGTACGACGCATAAAGCGGCCGATTTTTGTCATGCGGTCATCGTTGCGCTGGGCCTGTTTCGTGTTTGCTTCATTGTTCACTTTCATACTGCGGAATTTAAGACAGTTGAAAGTTTTGTTGTCGCGGCCGGTACGCTCCTGGATAAAGAATATCGGTCCCGGTGATTCGAGCCAGATCAAGATACCCAGTAATGGGATCAGCCAGGAAAGGATGAAAATGATAACGAGCAGACTCACCACAATATCAAATGCACGTTTACGACCGCGGCTGCTCACATCGTCGAGCGGTTCGCTGCGCATGGATAAAACCGGCATATCGCGCAGGTAGTTAATGTGCACAGGTTGTTTGATGATAAAGCTGAGGTCGGGGATGATCCTGAACCGGATACATTCCTGGTCGGCCTGCTTGATCAGATCGTAAATGATCTTTTCTTTTTCCGGTGCGATGGTAGAATAGATTTCGTTTATTTCGAGTTTACGGGATACCTGTATGGCACTGCCGATATCGCTGAGAATAGGATAGGTCGACAACTCCTTCACCTTTTCTTCTTCTTCACAAAAGCCCATTATTTGCGTATTGAGGCTTTCTTCTTCAAGGTAGTTTGCCAGTTTTTTGGCGATATCGTTGTACCCGAGAATGATCACTTTTTTGGACAGGTGTTCGCCGTGCCGGAAATAGTGCCGCAGTAGTAAATAAATAAAGCGGTTAATCAGCAGCAGGGTGCCGCTGCCAAGAATCATCGAAACGATGAAGATGCGTGAAATTTCATTCTGCTGCAGAAAGAACAGGAATGCGAGTACGGCAGCGACCCACATAATGTATACGCGCATTGTCTTTCGGGCAAATATTTCGAAAGACATGATGTGGTATTCATTGTAGATGGCAGAAATCCAGCAAATAAATAACCAGGATGTATTGACAAATAGCCAGAGCCTGAAATAGTAATTGATAAACTGGGGCGGAATGCTGGTGATAAATACCAGCGTGAGTGAAACCGCCAGGTTCAGGGTGAGCAAATCCAACCCCGCTATGGACGCTTGTAAAAACCGGATAAATCTTCTGTTCATAATAATAAGGTTGGTATACCTGCTGGTGGGCGTTTTATAGCTTAATCAGTGCCTTCTCCCATTCCAGCATGATATTCTCTTTCGATAAAAATCGTTCTGCATAATTCCGGGCATTGATTCGATATTCTTCAATGCCCGATTTAAGTCCCTTCTTTATGCCTTCGACCAGTGCCGCCGCGTTTTCCGGCTCCACGAGGATACCCGCTTTGTACTGGTCGATCACTTCATACAGTGAGGTACCGGGCAATGCAGTCACCACCGGGCATCCGCCTGCAGCCAGGATGCTTACCAGCTTGCTGGGCATTACCAGGTCGGAAGCCGACTTTTTCTGCAGTACCAGGTGCAGGTCGGCCGTCGCCAGCAACGCCGATAATTTTTCATAGGGCTGCAGCGGAAAGAACTGCACATTGCTGGTGCCGGCTTCTTTTGCCAGTGCCACTAACCGTTCCCGGCCACCACCACTGCCACAAACAATAAAGCGCAGGTCTTTTTGATCTATAAAATGTCGTGCCGCTTCAATGATGATTTCGAGTCCCTGTTTTTCACCCAGGTTGCCCGAGTATAGTATCACCTTATCGGTATCGCTGAGTCCAAATTCCTTTCGCAGGGAAGCTTCTTTTGCCAGTGGGCGAATTTCTCTTTCATCTACCCAGTTGGGGAAGAAGATCATTTTTGCCGGGTCGATGCCTTTCCGTTCAATTTTTTGTTGCATGCCTGCACTGATCGTAGATACTGCATCTGCCCGTTTCAGTATAAACCGTTCTGCACCGAACATGATATTTAAAAAAGTCTTGTTGTTGATCATGCCAAGATCCTTTGCCGCGTCTACCTGCAGGTCCTGAACATGCACTACCAGCTTCGTACGCCGGATACCAGTAAACAGCAGGGGCAGAAAACCTATATGGAAGGGCGGTGACACACAGATGACCACATCATACTTCTTCGCAAATAGTTTCTTGATCCATACCGGCAGCATGGCAGCTGCAAATGAAAACTCATGCAGGATCCGTTTGCCCGAGCTCACTTTTGCCGGTATGTACAGAGGACACCGGGTGATGTGCGCGCCGTTCAATTTCTCCCGCTTCCACCAACGATTGGAATACCCCGGTTGCACCGCCCATTGAGGATAATAGGGCACGGCGGTGATCACGTCCACGGTATGCCCGCGGCCCGCAAGCCAGGCGCCCATTTCGCCCGTATATTTTCCGATGCCGGTAAGCTCGGGTGCGTAGTTGATGCCGGTAATCAGGATTCTCATAGTATAATTAAGCCCGCTGACACAGTATCATGATTGTTGATTGTTTTTCCATCGCTGTTTTATCCACACGGCTGGTTGTCCGCTATAAATGCCACCCGCTGCCAGCTTTCCCGTTACGAGCGAACAAGCGGTGACTACGCTGTCTGTTCCGACGATACTTTCCGGTGCAACAAATACCGAAGCCCCGATCCATACCCCATCTTCCAGGGTAATCGGGCCATTCCGGTAAGGCATCGACGGATCTCTGAAATCGTGGTTGCCGCCGCATAAAAAGGCGCGCTGACTGATACAAACATCATTGCCAATTTGCAGTCGCTCAAAATTCAGCAGGAATGCCTCTTCACCGATCCAAACATTGTTGCCGATGACCAGGTTCCAGGGCATATGGATATTTACCCTTGGCTTTATCACCAGTCCTTTCCCCACGGTAGCACCAAACAAGCGCAACAGGAAACATTTGAACCCTCCCGGAAAAGGGATGGCCGTCAGAAAAAAGCAAATTTTCACCAGGTACCAGGCGGCCATTTTTGCCTTTCCGGCCCCGCGGCGATAATTACGCGAGGGGTCAAAACTGGCCAGCCGAACCCTGGAAACTGTATTGTCTGCACTCATTTTTTTGACGCCATTTTCTTTACAAAAAAGGTACCTGTTAACGCCCCCAGCGTATTCAATAGTATATCATCAATATCCGCCACACCGATATGAAAAATATATTGAATGCATTCGATGGAAAAACTGCTCAGGAAGG
>JAGWTK010000656.1 GCA_028876035.1 Bacteroidota bacterium | reverse complement strand
GGTTCAAATACGAGTTACCAGAATTGTACAATGCCATGACAAAAGTGCTGCGGCAGGATCCGTATAATCTTATTATTAACGGAAAGCTTAACCGTACCGCATAATCCATTGATTTGACTTACTGGCCCGAATTTTTGTGAATGGATTCAAACTCATTTTCCTGCCCTCGGTATAACACGGCGTAATAGTAGGCCAGGATGCCAAGCCCCAATGCGAATGGAAGGATAGAGGCCTGTCTTAGTCCATAGCCATGCCAGAGGTTCTCATCTATATGAAAGAATTCGCCGATCATCCAGGTACAGTTTGCCGTTATCCAGAAATCTACTGCCAGGTTATGAAAGAGCTCACTTTTCATGTGGCGGGTTTGCCAGGTAATCATCAGTGCTACTGTTAGGGTAGGAATGATCATAACGAGGCCGAGTATGCGCAGATTCATGGCCCAGGACACATCTTTCAGCAGCCATAAAAGAATGTGCAGGTTTTCAATCCGCCGAAACTTCGCGGGAATAGCATAGACTTTTTCGCTCATGGGTGTTGCGGGCGTTTGGTTGCCGTGGGCGAAAATAGCATTTTCGCGGCCACAAGCCGCAGGCTTCAAGCTACAGGCAGAGTCGCACTCATTTTTTGAATTTTCACTTTTAAATTTTGACTTTTCTTACCGCTTACCTCTCGCCGCTTACCCCATGCCCTATCAAAGAAAGGCTGCCACTGACCACCATTAATGTCAGCGACAGCCAAAACACTGCGTGAGATCTATACTGCTAAACTGATTGCTATTGTTGTACTACCTGTGAACGGAGTGACTCAACTATTTTCGCCAGGCTGGCAAGGGCAGGATTGTTGGAAGGAACCCCATTTTTACCCGCGGCTTTTACCAGGTCTACCTCAAAAGCATTAAAGTCGCTGTTGTCTGCTTTTCCGTTCATGCGTGAATTTTGTGCAGGGTCATGGGCGGCTACCATGTTCTTACCTCCGTAAGTGAAGTTTTTTGCACCGGTGCCTACGGCAACAAAATCCGTCAGGTTTTTGCTCAGTGCCTGGAAGCCACTCAGATTGCCGGATCCAACTTCCGACAGAAGCGTAGTAAACTTGTCGTTGATGGCCGTATCACCCGCAATCACAAAAATGGCACTGTCAACGATGCTGCGGATAAGGAGTCGGCCCGATTCAATCATCGTGCCTGAAGCGGCCTTTGGATCCTGTACCATCTTGGTGCCGCCGAGTGAGTCATAAAGCGTAGGTGCCATCGGCGTAGCGTTATTGTCTTTCTTGCAGGCTACGGTAGAGAACGCAATAACCACTACCGCAGCAATACCTGCTGCTAACATTGACTTCTTCATAAAAAGCGCTGTTTATTTGTTATGTTGTTTGTTACGGTTAATTGATCGCTTGTTTCAGGTAGGTGTAGGCGCGATAGGTGAAGGAATTCGGAGAAACCGGGCAGCCACCTTTCATTTGTTCTTCGGTTGGAATAAAGCGACTGGCTTTATGATAGGGGAGTTCTTTTGAAAATCTTGAAGCGATGGCATTGGCATCGGCCTTAAGCGGTGAATACGTGAAGACGGCAATACCGGTAGATGGATTGCACATGACCCGGTCCACCCCTTGCTGCGCATAGAGCCATCCGGTAATCGTACTGGCTGCTGCCTGATCAATAGGCTCATGAACATCGATCCTGGCCATTACGCGTGTGCTGGCATCAACGCGTGGACGCGTAACCCACCAAATGTGAACGGCTAAAACAGTTGTTAATGCGACTAATGTAATTAGCGCAATGCCCGCGATTCTTTTTACACGTTGCTTTCCCATGCCCATTGATTTGCTTTATCTACGATTTGCAATCAAAAACGGATTTGAAGCTGATATTAAAATGTTTTAATGCGGGATGAACAACTTGTTTAAAGTTTAAGGTCTGAGGCACTATTGTCCGGTTAATGTTTTTGATAGATCGCCTCATAGCCGGCGGGCTTCGTACCCCGAACGCCGCTACTTTTTCCTTTGCCTATTAAAGCCGGGCAGTATCAA
>JAGWTK010000655.1 GCA_028876035.1 Bacteroidota bacterium | reverse complement strand
AAAAGAGAAAACGTCATAAAATAGCGACGCACAAACGCAAAAAAAGACTTAGAAAGAATCGCCATAAGAAGAGAAATAAATAAGTGATCTTACCGGCGGCCTGCAGTGTGTAGCAGGCCCCGCTTCTTTTTGCTGGATCCATTTACCTGCTTTTTGCAATGTACGCAACGATTGCCCTTCCGTTACCAACAAAAAGTATGTGAAACCACTTCAGCGCTTTTCCTTTTAGTGTGTGATGGTTATACTTCTGTAAATGTGATTACGATTGAACAAGGAACTTATTATCAATGCTGCTCCACAGGGAGTTGAAATAGCTCTTCTAGAGGATAAAAAACTGGTAGAACTGCACAATGAAAAAACGGATGCAAGTTTTGCCGTAGGAGATCTCTATCTCGGTAAGGTAAAAAAGCTGATTCCCGGACTGAACGCCGCATTCGTGGACGTTGGTTTCGAGAAAGATGCGTTTCTTCACTATACCGATCTCAGTCCGTATGCCCGTTCGCTGCTCAAGTTCACCCAAATGGCCATCAATGACCACCAGGAGAGCGGATTTGATTTCGGACAGTTCCAGGTAGAACCTGAAATCATCAAAACGGGTAAGATCAATGAAGTACTGGGCGGTAAGCCCAATATTCTCGTTCAAATTCTGAAAGAACCGATTGCAGCAAAAGGCCCGAGGCTAAGCTGTGAGATTTCATTGCCTGGCCGCTTTGTGGTCATCACCCCTTTTAATGATATCGTTGCCGTGTCGCGGAAAATCCATTCTTCCGACGAACGCAAACGCCTGCAGAAAATCATTGAAGCCATCAAGCCCAAAAATTTTGGTGTCATCGTGCGAACGGCTGCAGAAGGAAAGAATACGGCCGAACTGCACGAAGATCTGCTGGCGCTGGTGGAAACATGGAAAGTAATACAGCGCAACCTGAAGAACTCCGTGGCGCCGGCAAAAGTGCTGAGCGAACAAACGAAAACCACCAGCATCCTGCGGGATTTGCTCAATGAAGATTTTAACCGCATCGTGGTAAATGATAAGAATATTTACAACGACGCGAAAAATTATATCCAGCGCATCGCTCCTGAAAAAGCTGATATCGTTTCCTTTTACCATAATGGCTCTCCCATTTTCGATCAGTACGGGGTGACCAAACAGGTAAAAGCTTCTTTCGGTAAAACGGTTAACCTGCCCAGTGGCGCTTACCTCATAATCGAGCATACAGAAGCCCTGCACGTGATTGATATCAACAGCGGATATAAGAGTGTTAGCAATAACCAGGAACAAAATGCACTCGAGACCAACCTCGAAGCAGCGGATGAAATTGCCCGGCAATTACGGCTGCGCGACCTGGGTGGTATTATCGTGGCGGACTTTATTGATATGAAGCTGCCAGATAACAAGCGCAAGCTGATGGAGGCAATGGAAGGGTTTATGCGGACCGACCGGGCAAAGCACGCCGTATTGCCGATCTCCAAATTCGGACTCATGCAGATCACGCGTCAGCGTATGAAGCCAGAGGTAAACATCAATACACAGGAAATTTGTCCGAGTTGTAATGGCACCGGTAAAATTTCCAGTGCCCTGATCCTGGAAGATGAGATCGAAAAGAATTTAAACTACCTGCTTACGCATAAGCATACCGACCTTACCCTGGCCGTGCATCCCATCATGTACGCCTACCTCACCCGCGGTGGCTGGTTCCGCTCCAAACTCTGGAAATGGCGCTGGAAGCACAAGCAGCGTATCCGGCTAAAAGAAAACACGAATTATCATCTTACTGAATTCCATTTTTTCGACAGCCATGAGGAGGAAATCAAGTTATAAGTTCTAAGTAATAAGTTGTGAGTCGGTACTTATTACCATTGGGAATTCAAAAGTTAAAATGTAAAAGTAAAAATCCTCATCTCCGCAAACAAGCTGCATTGGTAGGCGCGGGTTTTACCTTTTTAATTTTGAATATTTACTTTAAACTAGCCGCTCAAAAGGACATTTATTACCATTGGGAATTCAAAAGTTAAAATGTAAAAGTAAAAATCCTC
>JAGWTK010000109.1 GCA_028876035.1 Bacteroidota bacterium | reverse complement strand
ATACGAAGTTGGCAATTAAGCTGTTGCCTGCCTCCAAAACAGGGCAGGTTTTTTCCTGATCGTTTTCGGTTTTTAAACCCCGCGTCCTTATCTTTGCGCCAAATTTGGAAAACAGTATGTTCTCAAACAGCCTCAAATCCTTATTGGCAGCGGCTTTCAGCATTTTTTTACTGATCAATACGGAAGCCGTTTTTGCACAGGAAAAGACCGGTGAGCATGAAGCAGCAAAGACCGAAAAAAAGGGTTTCAACGCCAAGGAAGTCATCTTCGGGCACGTACTGAATAACCACGATTTCCATTTCCTTGATATTGTAAAGGAAAATGGTGAAAAGCACCCGGTTTCCCTGCCCCTCCCGGTGATTTTATATTCAAAAGAAAAGGGACTGGATGTATTCATGTCGAGTGAATTTCATCACGGTGAAAAAACCTACCACGACTACATGATGCTCACCGATGAAAAAATCGAAGAGCTGCACCTCGATCCTACTAGATACTATGCACAGGATATTGTAGCCGTGAAAGAGGGTGATGTAATCGATTCTTCCGTTAAAATTTATGACTTTTCGCTCACCCGCAACGTAGTACAAATGATCCTGGCCCTGCTGCTGTTTACCTGGATTATGTTGTCCATCGCAAAAAGGTACAAATCAGGCCAGGGGGTGACTACGGCGCCCAAAGGTTCCCAGGGTTTGCTGGAGCCGGTTATTATTTTTGTACGCGATGAAGTAGCAAAGCCCAACCTCGGCAAGAAATACGTGAAATACCTGCCCTACCTGCTGACTGTTTTCTTCTTTATCTTAATCAATAACCTATTCGGACTGATTCCGGGTTCAGCGAACGTAACAGGTAATATTGCCTTTACTGCTATCCTGGGTATTATCTCCTTTGTGGTGATTCTCTTCAGTTCCAACGGCCACTACTGGTTGCACATTTTCAACCCACCGGGGGTGCCCTTTGGCGTAAAGCTGATCCTGGTGCCGGTAGAGTTCATCAGCGTATTCATCAAGCCCTTTGCGCTGATCATACGTTTGTTCGCCAACATGGTGGCAGGTCACATTATTATCATCTGTTTGATTTCACTCATATTCATCTTTGGTAACATGAGCGCAGGTGCAGGTTGGGGTACGGCTCCATTCTCGCTGGCATTTACCATCTTTATTTATATGATTGAAGTGCTGGTGGCATTCCTCCAGGCATTTATTTTTACCATGCTTACAGCGGTATTTATCGGCCAGGCGATCGAGGGTGAGCACGAGCATCATGAGCACGAAGACGGATTACCCGATATTCCGGTAATGGCGTAACCAGGTTTATTTATCATCCATATAAAGTGTCAATTATGAGTTTAATGACTGTACTTCTCAGCACTGTACCGATGGCGAACGCCGGTGGTGCTATCGGCGCCGGTTTGGCTGCTGTAGGCGCTGGTATTGGTATCGGCCAGATTGGTAAGGGCGCTGTTGAAGCAATTGCCCGCCAGCCTGAGTCATCCAACGACATCAGGGCCAACATGATTCTTACCGCTGCCCTCGTAGAAGGTGCTGCGCTGTTTGCTATCATCGTGGGCTTCCTGGCAATGGTATTGTAATATCATTGTGCAAAAAGAATACTGCATCCGATGCAAAGGGCGGAGGATGCAGTTTTTTACCAAGCAAGATTATCGCGAAAGCGATTCAAACAATAGTCAAAAGATAACCGGTTATGAAATTACTGCTCCCTGAATTTGGGTTGTTGATCTGGACCTTACTGGCCTTCCTGGTGGTATTTTTTATCCTGAAAAAGTTCGCATGGCCTGCGATTATCAAAGGGCTGAACGATCGGGAACAATCTATCGCCGATTCACTGTCTACCGCTGAGAAGGTGAAGAAAGAGATGCAGCAGCTGAAAAGCGATAATGAAGCACTGCTGGTGAAAGCCCGTGAAGAACGCGCTGCACTCATCAAAGAAGCCAAAGACACGGCGGACAAAATGGTGGCAGATGCCAAGGAAAAAGCACGCACTGAATATGATCGCATCGTAGCAGAGGCGCAGGCAGCTATCAACCAGCAGAAAATGGCGGCCATCACCGACCTCAAAAACCAGGTAGGTAACCTCGTTATCGAAGTTTCTGAAAAAGTACTCCGCCGCGAATTGGGTAATAAAGCCGAGCAGGAGAAGTATATTAAGGAACTGGCGAACGAAGTAAAACTTAACTAAAAACAAGCAGTTGGCTTTTAGCTGTTAGCCGTTAGCCGGCACTGCTAAAAGCTAATGGCTAAAAGCTAATAGCTAAAATGCCGAATCCACGTTTAGCAGGCAGATACGCAAAGAGTTTGGTTGACCTCGCCATTGAGCGCAACCAGCTGGAAGCGGTATACCAGGACATGCAATACCTCCAGGCCGTTTGCAAAAGCAGCCGTGAGTTTGTAAACCTGTTGCGCAGTCCGATCGTCAGCAGCGATAAGAAACTGAAGGTGCTGGCAGGCATCAGCGAAGGAAAGATAAGTGCGTTGACTGCCTCTTTCAACGAACTGCTGGTAAATAAAACGCGTGAAGAACACCTGCCGGAAATCATCCAGGCCGTGATTGGCCTTTACAACGAAATCAAGGGCATTCACACGGTAAAACTTACCACCGCAACAGCATTGGGAGAAGATGTAAAGCAATCGATCATCGCGAAACTCAAGTCAGAGACCAGTTTACAAAATATAGAACTTCATACCAGCACCAACGAAGATTTGATCGGCGGTTTCGTACTGGAGTTCGATAACAAACTGGTGGATGCAAGCATTGCGCGGGACCTGCGGGATATCCGCAAGCAGTTCGGCGAAAACGTATACATCCAGCAAATTCGATAAAACAAGGAAATAGTTTTTAAACATACCGGCTTGCCGGGACAAATCAATAAAACATCATGGCAGAGATTAAACCCGACGAAATATCTGCGATACTGCGCCAGCAACTGGGCAATTTCAATGCAGGTGCTGAATTGGAAGAAGTAGGTACCGTATTGCAGGTGGGTGATGGTATCGCCCGCGTATACGGACTGAACAACGTTCGTTCCGGAGAACTGGTAGAATTCGAGAACGGCGTTAAAGCCATCGCCCTTAACCTTGAAGAAGACAATGTGGGTGTGGTATTGATGGGCGAGAGCGAAGGCATCAAAGAAGGTGCAAAAGTTCGCCGCACCGGTAAAATTGCGTCTATCCGCGTAGGTGATGGATTGGCTGGTCGTGTTATCAACATGCTCGGTAATCCCATCGACGGAAAAGGACCCATTGCCGGCGAACTGTATGAGATGCCACTCGAACGTAAAGCACCGGGTGTAATCTTCCGCGAACCGGTAAAAGAACCGCTGCAAACAGGTATCAAGGCCATCGATGCGATGATTCCGATCGGTCGCGGACAGCGTGAGCTGGTTATCGGTGACCGTCAAACGGGTAAGACGGCCATCTGTATCGATACCATCATCAACCAGAAAGAATTTTACAATGCCGGCAAGCCGGTATACTGTATATATGTAGCGATTGGTCAGAAAGCATCCACCATTGCAGGTGTGATGAAAACCCTGGAAGAAAACGGCGCAATGGCCTACACTACCATTGTAGCGGCTTCTGCCTCTGACCCTGCTCCCCAGCAGTTCTATGCTCCGTTCGCGGGCGCTGCTATCGGTGAGTACTTCCGTGATACAGGTCGTCCTGCCCTGATCATTTACGATGACCTTTCAAAGCAGGCCGTAGCTTACCGTGAAGTATCATTGTTGCTGCGTCGTCCGCCGGGTCGTGAGGCTTATCCTGGTGACGTATTCTACCTGCACAGCCGTTTGCTCGAGCGCGCTGCTAAAGTTATCGCGAAAGATGAAGTGGCTAAGAAGATGAATGACCTTCCTGAATCTATTCGTCACCTCGTAAAAGGCGGTGGTTCACTCACAGCTTTGCCCATCATCGAAACGCAGGCGGGTGACGTATCTGCTTATATCCCCACAAACGTAATCTCTATCACAGACGGCCAGATATTCCTGGAGGGTAACCTGTTCAACGCGGGTATCCGTCCGGCCATCAACGTAGGTATTTCGGTGAGCCGTGTGGGTGGTAATGCGCAGATCAAATCGATGAAAAAGGTAGCGGGTACGCTGAAACTTGACCAGGCCCAGTACCGTGAGCTGGAAGCCTTCTCCAAATTCGGTGGTGACCTCGATGCGGCTACTAAATATGTTATTGATAAAGGTGCCCGTAACGTGGAGATTCTTAAGCAGCCACAGTTTTCACCGTTTACGGTAGAAAAACAGGTAGCGATTATCTACCTCGGTACACAAGGTTTGCTGAAAGATGTGGCCGTTAAGAATGTAAAGGCATTTGAAGATCATTTTCTCGTGGAGATGGACAACAAACTGCCGGAAGTACTGGCGGATTTCAAAAAAGGTAATCTGTCCGACGAGAACCTGAAGAAAATGACCGACCTGGCCAACACACTGATACCAGCTTATAAGTAATTTAATCAAGCGATTGAAATTCAAAGCGGATCCAAACGGGTCCGCTTTTTTATTTGTCGTTCAACGAAAGATCTTCACCAATTATCGAAGCTTGTGAACCACTTGCCGAAAAAAATGGCAAAATTTTTTTTTGAAACACTTGCATCTTCGGAAAATACGGTTAATCTTTGTGTCACAGGGTTACAGAAACCCTCTCCCAAAGTACCCAATCTTCCTTCTGATCGACCGTACCCAATCTCCGCTTTAACAAGTTTGTGTTTTCTCTCTAAAGAATAGTCTCCAATTCTCCTGGAAAAGTCATGTCCGTTTTCCAATTACCTGTGGCCGTACAAACATCTTTACCCTTTCAAAACGTACTTTATGAAATTTTTGTACCCCGCCCAGCTTGCAAACTCAGTGCTTTCAACCATCGTTAAAGCCGCTATTGCCATCGCTCTTTTAGTTACTTCTTTTTCTGTGCTGAATGCACAATCTACTGCCAAAGAACTGGTATTTCAGAACGGTTCTTTAGTAAGTGGTGTAGCGGGCGCTGATAATGCTATCTACCGTTTTCCTTCTGTGATGAGTGGTGTGGATGCCCTGGTAAGAATCAACGGTCGTTCTTCAGCAATGGTACAACTTGTTTCAATTGATTTGACCACCACAGGTTTCGATAAAGCTTTTCAACCCCAGGTAACCTATGGTAACAATACTTCGCCTGCCGGTAATACCGACTGGTGGATGGAATTCCAGGTAAGCTTTGTAAAAGCAGGTACCAGCGCAGCAGTTCCTGTAAACAGTTTCAGCGTAACCAGCCTGGATATCGACGGTAACAACGACAAAATCAGCGAATACCAGTCTTACTATGGTTTAACTACCTATACCCTGGAACAAGCAACTGCATTGGTTGCTTCTTCCATCCAGGAAACGGTGTCTGGCACGCTCACAACTGTAGGAAAACGTTTCGACGGACCGGTGACCAACTATACAGATATCGACACAGCGGCTACTGCAGTAATGGCTACCAGCAATTATGTAAACACCAGCAGCTTCCGTATTCGTACAGGCGCTAAAAGCACGGGTGTAAGTGGTGCCGCTGACCGTATGTATTCACTGTGGTTTAAATCGTTTAGCTATACCACTGCTGTAACCAGCCTGCTTCCTGTAACACTTGTTAACTGGACTGCCGCGCTGAACAACAGCACCGTTGCCCTGAAATGGTCAACAACACAAGAAAAAAATTCAAACTACTTCATTGTTGAAAGAAGTTTTGACGGAAGCAGTTATAATGATGCGGCCATGGTGTTCGCAGCAGGTAACAGCGATATCGTAGTGAATTACGCTTATAACGATAAACTGCCTGCCGGAAGCAATGGAATGATTTACTATCGCCTTAAAATGGTTGACCTTGACGGTAACTATAAAATGTCGCCGGTGAAAGTGGTAAAAGTGGGTGGAAACACAGAAACTGCTAAAATAAGCGCTTATCCTAACCCGGTAGTAAACGAAGTACGGGTAACCGTTCCGCAGAACTGGCAGGGCAAGCAGGTTACTTACCAGGTGGTAGCCGCCAACGGCCAGGCAGTGAAATCATACAGTGTAAAATTCGCCAGCCAAACTGAAACCATCAATATGTCACAGGTACCCGCCGGTATGTATGTAGTAAGGGTTATTAATGGAAATGAATCAGCTGTTCAGTCTGTAGTAAAAACGACGAATTAAGATTTTAGTTTTAAAGGGTACGATCAACAACGCCCTGTTTGTCTAAACGGGGCTCTTTTTAACATCAACCAGCCATGGTTTTCCGATAAACGATTTATTTTAAAGGGTACGATCAACAACGCCGGGCATGTCTATGCCTGGCTTTTTGTTTTGTATCTGGTATATAGTACAAAGTACTTAGTACATAGATACCCCTGTGCGGCTGGTTGTGTTTTGGCGGTTAGCTTTCGATGCTATGCCCCTTGCTCCATACCCTTTACCATTATCGGGTACAAAATCAAGTGCATAGATACCTACGTGTGACGGCCTGATTTTTTTCTTTCATTTCTTGCGGTCACAACTCCCTGCATTTGGTTTTGAACCTCCAACAGACAAGGATCAAGTCTTGGTACTTTGTACTGGGTACTTGGTACCATTTCTTTACCAGCGGCCAAATCCCGTTACCAGCAGTCTGGTTTATATTATAAACTACTTTATTTTTGTATAAATCATTGCTTCGTGAGAACGTTTACAATTTTTGTATTATTAATATTGAATTTCAATGTTTTATTCGGACAGACCCAGGTGGCTGGAAGGGTGCGGGATAACCGCGGGAGGGCTGTGCCGGGGGCTAGTATCGCAATAAAGGATAGTTATGATGGGGCCACTTCCGACTCGAGCGGCCGTTTCCGGTTCAAAACCTCCGAGCAGGGAACCCATTCCATCACGGTAAGTTCCATTGGCTATAAGCCTTTCGAGCAATCCGTTCAATTAGCTGGTACCAACCTCACCCTGGATATCGTATTAAAAGAGGAGCCCAGCGAATTGCGGGCGGTGACGATTACCGCGGGATCTTTCTCCGCCGGTGATTCTAAACGGGGGGCCGTACTCAGCTCCCTGGACATCGCCACCACCGCCGGGTCCAATGCTGATATCACCGCTGCGCTAAAGACCCTCCCTGGAACGCAGCAGGTGGGCGAGCAGGAAGGCTTGTTCGTTCGAGGCGGCGCAGGCTACGAAACCAAGCAATACATCGACGGCACCCTGGTCAATAATCCCTACTATAGCAGTGTGCCAGACATCGCCCAACGTGGCCGGTTCTCTCCCTTTCTATTTAAAGGGACTGTATTCAGCACCGGTGGCTATTCGGCACAATACGGACAGGCATTGTCATCGGTATTGCTGCTGGAATCAATCGATCTGCCCGACAGTTCTGAAATCGACGCGTCCATTTCACCTCTATTTATCGGTATTGGTACGCAGCAGGTGGCTAAGAATAAGAAATCATCCTGGGGTATTAACGGTGGCTTTACCGACATCAGCCTCTACATCAAAGCTGTAAAACAAATTCCAGACTATTTTAAAGTGCCGAGGTTCTATTCGGGCGATGCCAATTTCAGGTTCAAAACAAAGCGTGGCGGTATGGTTAAATACTATACCACGTTCGGACATAGTCAGCTTGGATTGCGCCGCGCTGATATCGATAGTGCCGCTCTCAAAGATGCCTTTGCACTTACCAATACCAACTGGTACAATAACCTTAGCTGGCGCGAATACCTGGGCCATGGCTGGAAGATGAACCTTGGCAGCGGGTATAGTACCAATAAAGACATTATCAGCCAGCAGCTGCAAAACAGCAGCAATCAGCCACAGCAGCCCGGTAATGCCTACTACTGGTTGCAACAGAAAAATTTTTCATTGGATAACCGCCAGGATTTGTCCCAGGTGAAAGCAGTCTTTGAAAAAAGGCTGGGCGGGATCAGTGCGATCCGATTCGGCGGCGAATACCAGTATGCTTACAATAGCAGTGGTTACAACGACACGCTTCGCACGCTTATCGATCACTACAGCGCAGGTTTTGTAGAAAGCGATATCTACCTGACCAATGCATTGGCTGCTAAAATCGGATTGCGCGCGGAACAAAATTCAGTCATTAGCAAATCCAATATCGCCCCACGCATTTCCCTGGCCTATAAAACAGGAAAAGATGCGCAGGTGTCGCTGGCCTACGGCGAATTCTATCAAAAGCCTGAAAACATCCAATTGTTCTATACACGCGGACTGGGCTTTACGCGCGCTACGCATTACATCGTCAATTATCAGAAGATGACCAAAGACCAGGTGTTCAGGGTAGAAGCGTATTATAAAAAATACAAGGACCTCGTAAAGACTGTCCCGGTCAACTATTACTATAGTCAATACGACAATTCCGGTGATGGGTATGCGAAAGGAATCGAATTGTTCTGGAGGGATAAGAAAACCATCAAAGAAATAGATTACTGGATTAGTTACTCCTACGTGGACACAAAGCGCAATTATCTCAATTACACCACATCCCTTACACCCAATTTTGCGGCCACACACACTGCATCCCTCGTGGCGAAAAAATTTTTCACCAAACTGAAAGCAGGTATCAATTTCACCTACAGCTACGCCACCGGTCGTCCCTATTACAATTTCATGCTCAACAGCGGTAATAAATATTATATCGTCGATCAGGGTAAGACCAAAGACTACCACAGTCTCAATTTCAGCATGGAATATGTTCCGTCCATCGGGAAAGCAGGCGCGAAATCGTTCGTTGTTTGGTTTGCCAGCATCAGCAATGTACTTGGCTATAACCCGGTATACGGCTATAACTATTCCTATAACGGCATGATCAAACAGGCAGTAACGCCGCCGGCCAACCGCTTTTATTTTGTGGGATGCTTTATCAGTTTTGGAGTAGACCGATCCCAGGACGCTATCAACAATAATTTGTAATCAAACATCAACTTCAAAAAGCAATAACATGAAAAAATGTCTCTTAGTACTGCTGGTGGCTGTATTTGCGATTCCCGTATTGGCCCAGTCGGACCGCTACACCGCAGTCATGAAAAAAAACCTGGCACTGATGGATTCCGCTAAAACACCCGCCGATTTCCAGGATGTAGCCGCTGCATTTGAAAGGGTGGGAGATGCGGAAAAAACACAGTGGCTGCCATACTACTATGCCGCGCTGTCACAAACCCTTGCTGGATGGATGCCGGATGTAAAAGACAAGGACGCCAACGCAGAAAAAATAAAAGTGTACCTCAATAAAGCGGAAGCCATTGAAAAAAATGCAGAGTTGTATGCAATCGAAAATATGGTAGCAACCCAGCAAATGATTGTGGACCCGCAAACACGCTGGCAAACCTTTGGGATGCAGGCATCCGCTGCTTTAAAAAATGGCCTTGCACTTGATCCAAACAATCCACGGCTCTATTATTTACAGGGAGAAGCAATGTTCGGAACTCCGGAACAATTTGGCGGGGGTAAGGCAAAGGCAAAACCATTGTTTGAAAAAGCAGTGGCCCTGTTTAAGTCGGCACAACCAAAACCTTTGTATCCATCCTGGGGCCAGCAACAGGCCGAAGAAAAGCTGGCAGCTTGTCAATAGAACAGCCTTTAACAGGCATCAATCAACATGTATGAGTGAAGAAAACTTTTCACCGCGGGACAGTCTGCTCCTGATCCGTTCGATGATTGAGAAAACCAGGCAAAACATCTCCGGCAATAGCAGGCATTTCCTGCTGTGGGGATGGCTAACATTTACTGGTTTTACAGCTCAATTTATTCTCAAACATATTTACCAATATCCCTACCACTACCGCGTATGGTGGATAGTGGTTCCAGGTGTGCTGGTTTCTTTCTACCTCGGCAGCAAAGAAGGGATGGAAAGAAGGGTGAGCACTTATATTGATGACGCGATGAAGTATCTCTGGACCGGTATGGCCATCAGCTTTTTTGTTTTGTCGGCCATTCTGGGAAGACAGGGCTGGAATACCACCGTGTTTCCTTACTTTATTTTGTTGTACGGACTGGGAACATTCGTATCCGGTTGTTTCCTGCGTTTTCGTCCGCTTATCCTGGGAGGGCTGCTCGCCTGGGTAATTGCTGTGGGTTCAAGTTACCTCAGTTACGACTACCAATCTCTCGCAGGAGCGTTGTCCATACTCGTTAGTTACATCATACCCGGACATTTACTGCAGCGAAAAGCAGGAGAAAAATAAAAAGATCGTCTTAAAAAATGGCTACCATTGCACAAACCGGCTTGCCCTTGTTTAAAGACTTAAATCCCATATTACATTCCCAGTTAAGGCTCGCGGTGGTGTCGCTGCTGATCAGTGTGAAAGAGGCAGAATTTACGTTCATAAAGGAGAAGACGAATGCTACGGCCGGAAACCTCAGTGTTCAGCTGAACAAACTCCGCGAAGCAGGTTATATCGAAATTACCAAGCAATTCAAGGACAACTATCCCCAAACTATCTGTAAGATTTCGCCGGCGGGCATCACT
>JAGWTK010000654.1 GCA_028876035.1 Bacteroidota bacterium | reverse complement strand
GACACGATTACCCCAGGCTGTGCAGCAGCAGATCGTTGAAATTTTGCAGGGAGGAAAGCTTTAGGTCGGCAGCGGCCCACCGTGAATCTTGTTGCTGCGCATAGGCAGGAACCACCACACATTTCATCCGTGCTGCTTTAGCCGCAATCATACCATTGAACGAATCTTCAAAACAAATGCACTGCTGGGGTGCCGACCCCAATGAAGCAGCACAGTCCAGAAACACCTGTGGGTGCGGCTTGCTATAAGGCAGGTGTTCGGCAGAAGCTTTTGCTTCAATATATGCGTCTATCCCAAGTTTGCGTACCACCGAATCAATCAGTCGCATGGGGGAAGAGGATGCCAGGCCGATCTTAAATCCGCGTTGCTTAAAAAATCCAAGAATATAGCCAACGCCTGGCATGGGCAGCGCGCGGGCTTCAATTTTTTGTATGGCAGATGCAACAATGCTGGTGGCAGCATCGGCTGCATGTGCCTGGTCGATATTGAAATGATTGAACCAGTGTTCAATCCAGGTACTCGTGCCGAGACCAGTACTGCTATGGTATTGTTGTGGCGTTAGTTGTACGTTGAAGCGCTGCAGTAATTCCTTTCCCGCTTCTTCCCAGAGCGGTTCGGAGTCGATCAGCAGTCCGTCCATATCGAATATCACAGTATTGAGCATACGGTAAGTGGGTTATCCTATCGGGTAAATGTATCTAATATTTTCAGAAACAAGACTCCAAAGATGTTGCACAAAGGCACTGGGTATGGTTCAAAAAAGCTACATTCGTAATCACCCGATTTTTAAAAGAAGCTTCTATGGGATCCGTCGTGGACAGGTTAAAGAATTTTAAGATCGTCAGAAAACTGGTATACGTTCTCGTAGGTTCCATATCCTATCCCGTGTTAACGATCGTCAACCGGCTTCGGATCCGCGGAACAGAACATTTTTCAGAGCTGCCAAACAAGAATGTGCTGTTCGTAAGTAATCACCAAACTTACTTCGCTGACGTGATTACGTTTCTCCATATTTTTTGCGCCGTGAAATGGGGTAAGAAAAACAAGCTTGGCATTCCCTATTACCTGCTGAATCCGTTTACCAGGGTGTATTTTGTTTCCGCAGAAGAAACAATGAAGAAGAATTTTATTTCAAAGTTATTTGCGCTGGCGGGTGCTATTACCGTAAAACGGGCCTGGCTGGCGAAAAATGAAACAGAAAAAAGAAAGGGACTGAACCCGGCCGATACACGGCAGATTGCGCGCGCACTGGAAAATAATTGGGTCATCACTTTCCCGCAGGGCACCACCAAAGCTTATGCGCCGGGAAGAAAAGGAACTGCGCTGATCATCAAGCAAACAAAGCCGGTGGTGATTCCGGTGGTCATCCAGGGTTTCTGGCGGGCTTTCGACAAAAAAGGCCTGCGTATTAAAAAGAGAGGTACGCTTCTGTCGGTCACTTTTAAAGCGCCCTTAAAGATCGACTATGAAGCTACTACGGATAGTATCCTGGCGCAGCTGATGGACGCGATTGAACAAAGCGACAGGTTTAAGTTCCAGGTACCGCATCTTCGTCCGAAAGAAAATGCTACTGGCGGCTGAACAAAGCCTTTAGTTCGGCTGCATCATCGGGTTTCATCTTGCCGCCGAGAATGAGCCTGAGCTGTCTCCTGCGCAGCGCTCCTTCAAACAATCTTTTTTCTTCCTCGCTGTCGGGTGCCAGTTGTGGTATGGGCATTGGTTTGCGGTCCGGGTCCAGTGCTACAAATGTATAGTAAGCTTCATTGCTCTTGTAACGTTGCTGAAGCAGCAAGTCTTCACCCCACACTTTCATATGCACTTCCATAGAAGTATTGAATGCGCGGGTAACCATTGCTTCAATATGTACAGAGTTGCCCAGCTTGATGGGGTTTTCGAATGAGATATTATCAACCGATGCGGTAACCACCGGAACGCCGCAATGTTTCATGGCAGCCAGTGCGGAGGCAATATCCATCCAATACATCAAACGTCCCCCCATCAGGTTGCCAAACGTATTGGTGTCATTGGGCAATACCAGCTCTG
>JAGWTK010000653.1 GCA_028876035.1 Bacteroidota bacterium | reverse complement strand
GACAGGCGCAGCTTTGGCGAGGTATTGCCATTGCTGAAAAAGATAAAATCACTCATTATCGATGCGCGACCACTGCATGCGGAAGATTTTTGCCCGACTACCAAAAAGCCGTTGGGCGATCCCGCTAACCCCAAAGGCTATGATCTAACGGAGATTAATACACGTATTTTAACGCTTCGCGGCCGCGCTGAAACGCTGTTGGGCGGACTGCGTGCAGTGAACCTGCAGACACAAATCACCGAACCCGATGGAACCGTTTTGCTGTTTTCGGATCTCGGTGATGCATCGGATGCACTAGATGCGCACCAACTTGATTTTACGGATACGGTAATTACATTCAATGATCCCGATGTGCTGCAGTTGCAGGATCTATTAAGGCAAATCAGCCTGCTTGGGATAGCCGACAGCTTTCCCTTGCTGGGTGGCAGTACCACAGATACGGGTAAGCTTACGTTACTCGCACAGGGCAGGGCGGTGATCCACCAGCTTGCGAAAGCAGTGGCCGATGCCAAAGCATCGTTCGACAAGATTGCCCTCGCAGGAGGACCCGAAGAAAAGATCGGCTTGTATACAGCATCGGCAAAAGCCATCCTCAGCGGCGCTTTTATGTTGTTACCCCAGTTTACGTATAACAATAAAGACGACATACGTCAATCTCACCTGGCGGAATCGGACCTCCTCACCTTTGCGGGATCAAACGGCATGTTGTTTCCTGTTGACGAATGGTTACAAAGCATGTCGCACGCACGAAAAAAACTGGAACGCTGGGATGCGGTTCGCAGCCTGGACGAGGTTATTAACGGTCGCAGCGACCAATTACATGTGGTGCAACTGCCCTTCCGTGTTAAGGATAGCTGGGTAGCGGTTTCTTTCCCGGCAACGTACAGCGGATTTGATGAGAAAGGTAATCCTGCTGATATACCGTTTACGATCGCCCAGGATACTTTATCGGTAGTTATCCACGGCGAAGCCGCGTTTGATACAACGAAAACACAAAGCGGCTTGCTTCTCGATGAATGGACGGAACAAGTGCCCGCAACGGAGGAGATCACCGGCATCGGCTTCAACTATGATAGGCCAGACGCTATGCCGCCGCAGGCATTGCTGCTTGCTGTGACACCCGCCGTCACCGGCAACTGGAGTTGGGAGAAACTCGTGGGTATTGTGAACGATACGTTTGACCGTGCCAAACAGCGTGCAGTCGACACCGTTAGTCTGGATGCCGTCAACAGTCCGCAGACAAGCATACTGCTGCCGGCCATCTTGTCGAACTTCACGCAATATGATCTCGGAATTTCCCTTGATCTGCGCCTGAACGTGAAAGACTTTGCAGCGAAGGCGCCGGCGATGACGGCCTACCAATACAAGGGCAATGACAATTGAACGATGAATATGTAAAAATAAAAAGCTGATTTTATGCCTGTTGCAGAATCAATACAGCCACTGTTGATGGCCGCTTACCGGATACCTTCCGTAACCGGCTATAACCGGCTGGAGCCCTCACAGCGAACGAAAAATTTTGATCGCTCTTTAAAAGCGGAGATCAGGGATTCGTTATGGATGCTGACCAGGCAGTGGCAGTTCGGCGAATTTGAGGGAGATGACAGCGGTTCACCGGTGACCGCACAGATATACGGTCAGCATACCAAAGTGGATCGGATTACACTCGGAGGAAAGACTTTTCCCTATGACGAAACGACCCCGATGGAAACAATGGTGGAACGCATGCCCTTGCGCCGTTCGCTGTTTTTGTCGGTGCAACTGGGCCGGTACTTGTATAAATGCATAGCCGCATCCGGTGGCTTAGGCGATACACAAAAGAATAAACTGGTGACGCAGTATCCGCTTTTGTATTCCGAAAACAATGCAGTGCCGTTGCTAAACATTCATAGCAACGATGCAGAGGGGATTCAGCTGCTGAACGCGGTAACAGGCAAGTTGCCGGACGGCTGGACGTTGCTGGAAGCGGTGAATAATCAGATAGGGACCAGTACTGAATTCGCTCAGTGGCTGGCAGGAGCAGGCTTTACCACCGCCGAACAGGATAT
>JAGWTK010000652.1 GCA_028876035.1 Bacteroidota bacterium | reverse complement strand
TACGACAACGAAGGGAACAAAATGCTCGTGAGCCGGAGCAATGACCCTTCTCATTCGGAAACTTTTGGATATGATGCCAATTACCGCCTGACCAGTTATCAACAGGGCACGCTTAGCGGGAACAGCATTGCCTCGCCACTGATTCAAAACACCTATCACTATGATGCAGCAGGCAACAGGACGTCTGCAGTACTTAACGGCAACAGCACCAATTACGTGGTGAATAACCTGAATCAATACATCAATATTAGCGGAACGGGTTTGCAGTACGATGGAAGAGGTAACCGGATTTTTGACGGACAAGTATATTCATCGTATGACTTTATGGGAAGAAAGCTGTTGGACTCATCCGCAGCCGGTGTGTCGAGATATGCATACGATGCTGCCGGCAGGCGCATACGCGGTACAAGGAACGGTGTGGAGACTAATTACTATTATGCAGGTTTGAAACCACTGGAAGAAAGAGATGCTGCAGATAACCTCGCCGGCATTCAGGTTTTCGAAAACAGCTACGGTCCGCTTGCCCGGCTGGCAGGTGGAAACAAATATTTCTATCATACCAATGAGCTAATCAGCACAGACGCTATCACCGACAGTACGGGTGCTGTGGTCGAAAAATACCGGTACGACGATTTTGGCAATACCACCATCCTCAATCCCCAGGGAAATCCCATCAGCACAACGGTTATCAATAACCGCTTTATGTATACCGGCCAGGAGTATGAGGCACAGCAGAAAAATTATCATTTTGCCTTCAGGAACTACCAACCAGCCACCGGTACATTCAGTCAGCGCGATCCTATTGGCTATTCCGATCAGATGGCGTTATACCAATATGTGGGGAATAATCCTGCTACTTATTTAGACCCGCTCGGACTCGCTGCACCCTGTCCGCCTCAAACATCTACACTGGACGAAGTAACCACCGTAGAATCCTGGGTAAACGGTTTTGGCACCTGGTACACGTATATTTATAAGCTTAATTTGATGTACGAGCTGAACGCAATGCGCGAAGCAGGCCTTGACAAACTGGAGAAACTCATGAAAGCCGGTGCCTGGGAAGAAGCAGAAAAATTAGCGGAAGGACTGGAAAAAACAAACAGGGATTTGAATGCATTGAAAGCAGAAAAAGGAGTAGCTGATCTTGCAGGCGATGTGAGCAAATTCAGTAAAGCACTCAAGGCTTTTGGAAATGTGCTGAATGTGGCCGACCTGGGTCTGAAAACTACCCAGTTTAGCAAAGCAGCCGGTGGCTGGATGGCAGGTGAAGTGGATGATGTAGCGATGGGCGATGCTACTGCAAATCTGCTTGAAAGCGGTTTGTCGTTCACGCCGGTTGGACAAGTACTTAACCTGGTCGATTTTGGATCCAGCATACTTACCGGTAAAGGTGTTAATGCACACCTCGCCGATGCAGCGCAGGGTGCCGGAGATATATATAACCGCGGGTTGGGAAATACCATTAAAGGCGTTTCACTGGAAGACGCACTGGACGAGGAATTTCTCAACCAGATGACAGAGGAACAAAAACGCAGCTATTGGAAAGCCAGGCGGAAAATGATCCAGCGTGAACAACGCAACCGAAGAACCGTTCAGGTTCCTGGCGGCAATGGCTGTCCGCCCGATGGTGGCAACGGCAACCAAAAACCCGCTCCCGGGGCACGCGTGCCCGGCACGACCGACAGTACCGAACTGGTCTTCAACCATGATCCCAACGAAATCATCGGTCCGGATGGCATCAGCGGCAAGAAGTGGGTATCGGTGAATGACAGGCTCCCCTACCAGATTCTTTTTGAAAACGACAGCAATGCCACCGCACCGGTAAAGAATGTGAAAGTGACCTACCCCATCGATCCCAAACAAGACGGGAATACATTTCAGCTGGGTTCAATCGGCTTCAACAGTCTCAACTTCACCATACCAGCCGGACTTAACGCGTATTACCAGCGCCTGGATGCGCGCGATTCGCTGGGATTGTATGTTGATTTGACCGCTGGCTACGATGCCGCGAATCACCAGGCATTCTGGCTGTTTCAGTCGATCGACCCGAATACATTGCTG
>JAGWTK010000651.1 GCA_028876035.1 Bacteroidota bacterium | reverse complement strand
GCTACGGTGGCTATTTTGAACACAGTAGCAGTACCGGTTTTGGTATCGCGCTTTTTGTTACCAATGCAGGGCAGGGGAATGCGATGGTGGTAAATCAAAATGGCACATCCGGTGATCCCGCCGTATTCAGGCTGAACGGAGTAAACGTGGCGCGTATTAGTCGCGCCGGAACCGGGTTCTTCAACGGTGGTACCGTTAATTCCGGCGCTGACCTGGCAGAAGCATTTGACGTATCTGGTCAGAAAGCGGAGTATGAACCAGGCGATGTGCTCGCTATTGCTACCGATGCTGATCGGCGCGTACAGAAATCGCAGGAAGCGTATTCCAGCCTGGTCGTTGGTGTGTATGCTACAAAACCCGGTGTTTTACTGAATGAGGAAAACGTGGACAGTCAGCTGGAAGATAAAGTGCCCATGGGCGTTGTAGGGGTTATTCCTACCAAAGTGTGCAATGAAAATGGACCAATTCATCGCGGAGATATTCTTGTTAGCGCCAGTCGGCCCGGTTATGCCATGAAGGCTGATTTGAATTTGCTGAAACCCGGACAAGCAATCGGCAAAGCACTCCAGGAATTTGAGGGTGAAACCGGAAAGATAAAAGTACTGGTCAACGTACGTTAACGATCAAAATTTTACAATCATATCAATCAAATTATATGAAACAATTAATCGCATTCATCCTGGCAACCGGCGCGTTTGCAACCGTTAATGCACAGTCGGTCCCCGTTCGTACTTCTGATCCTTCGCCCGCACGCGTGGCTGCCACCACAAAAACTGAAGCACCTGTGAAAACAACAGATGCTACTGCAAGACAAGTGGCCTCAGCCCCGGCCGCTGAAGCAGTGCCGGTTCGGAAATCTGATCCAGGCCCGGCCAATGCACCGGCAACTACGAATAAAGCTGTACCGTCAAAAGATAAAGTGTTGTTGCCTTCGGAGCAACCGGCTCCTGCAACGGCGCCAGCTGCGGCAAAAACAACCTCTTCAAAGTAAGCAGCGAAAGTTTATCAGCACAAAAGACGCCATAGGGCGTCTTTTTTTTCAGCTGGTTTTCACTATTGAATGCCCAGCCGTTGAAGCACTTCCGTATAACTCATGGCCTTCCACTGTTCTTTGGTAAAGCCTTGCACAAGTTCCGAACCCTCGGCCACCCTGCCGCCCAGTGCTGTTCCTCCATGTACTACAATATAACGGAAAGGCACACCCGTTAAATCATATACATAGGAATATAGCTGGATGCTTTTGATCGCAAGTACTGTTTGCATATAGGTGTCGGCACTCTCCACCTGTGTTTGCCCGGCGGGATTGGTATACTTGATATAAGTGAGCACCAGTCCGCTGTCCAGTACAGACTGTGTGATAGAGTCAGCTGTGATGGTCTGCTCATAGGCACTGTCGGTAGTATTGTAGCTCATCTTCAGCGAAGCCCAGGAGGAGTACATAACGTTGGCGGTGCCGGTTGCACCAGTGGCGCCGGGATCGCCTTTCTTGGTACAGGCCGACGCCAGAATAAGGAACATAACTGCGGCGAACAGTAACCTGCTTGTTTTTGTCATAAACATTGGTGTCGTTTAGCAGGCAGGATGCATTTGCAGGATGAGGTGGTTGGCCCGGATGCAGCCATTTGCCAACAATTAACAAAGCAGGAGAATTGCCGTAAGACAGTTAACATTAACCGCCAGGCTGTATCCATTGGAGAATACCGTCGAATCCCCAGATCTTCGCTGCCGCAATAACGAGTATCCACAAAACGAAGATCGCAATCAGGATCGATTTTCGTTTTACGGTTCGATCAATTGACTTGTCGCGAACTACCGAAAACACCCCCCATATAAAATAAACCAGCAACGCGATGCCGCCAACACCCACCAGCCAGCGGTTGCTGGAAAGAAAAATGCAGGCTATTGCCGCAAGCACAGCAAGCATGATATACCACCGGTATTTTGCTGCAGTACTTAACGCTACATCGTATTCAACAGGCATGAATTCGCTCAGGTGTTTTTCCAGCGCTTCGGTATTCTCTATATACCGCGACACGCCGATGTTTTGATCGGGGTATTTCGATTTGAT
>JAGWTK010000650.1 GCA_028876035.1 Bacteroidota bacterium | reverse complement strand
GCAGATAAACCACTCGTTTACCAATGATGCTGGCACAGTGCGGGGAATGCATTATCAGTTACCGCCATTTGCCGAAATCAAATTATTACGTTGTATTGCAGGTGCTGTGTTTGACGTAGTAGTCGATTTAAGGGAAGGCTCGGCGACCAGGCTAGAATGGTTTGGAGTAGAACTTTCTTCCGTGAATCAGAAAATGCTGTATATACCGGAAGGGTTCGCCCACGGTTTCCAGTCCCTGCAACAGGGAACTGAGTTGATTTATCATCACAGTGCCGTATATATGCCGGGTTCGGAAGGCGGTTTGCGATTTGACGATCCATTGCTGAAAATAACGTGGCCTGCGCCTGTAAAGCTGGTGTCGGCCCGCGACCGCCAGCATCCCTTACTCGATCTTACCTTTACCGGAATAAAATTATAAACTGCAGGCAAATACCAAACAATGAATTGTCGATTTTGCAATACAGAACTTCATCATGTATTTATTGATTTGTTCAATTCCCCTGCTTCGAACTCATTCTTAAAAGCCGGCGAGTTGAACGAACCAGAAACATTCTTCCCACTCAAAGTATATACCTGCCATCGTTGTTTCCTGGTGCAGTTGGATGAATATAAGAAGTCAGACGCCATCTTTAACAGTGATTACGTCTATTTCTCTTCCTATTCCAGCAGCTGGTTACAGCATGCAAAAGCGTATACGGATTTAATGCTTCGTCGTTTTGGCTACAACAGCCAATCGCTGGTAGTGGAGCTCGCCTCTAACGATGGGTACCTGCTGCAGTATTTTAAGGAAATGGGAGTGCCTGTCCTCGGCGTTGAACCCACGGCGAACACAGCCGCCGTTGCGGAAACGAAAGGCATAGCTTCAGTTGTTGATTTCTTTGGAGTGAGACTTGCAAAACAATTGGCAGCTGAAGGAAAGCAGGCCGACCTGTTGCTTGGCAACAATGTACTGGCGCACGTGCCCGACATCCTCGACTTCGTTGGAGGCATGAAAATACTGCTGAAACCGAAAGGAGTAGTTACTATGGAGTTCCCCCACCTGATGCAGCTCGTGGACAACAATCAGTTTGACACCATCTATCATGAGCATTTTTCGTACCTTTCTTTTACCACTGTGCGGGCCATCTTTTCGTCATTAGGACTGGAATTATTTGATGTAGAGGAACTGCCTACGCATGGCGGTTCATTGCGGATATATGCAAAGCACAGGGAAGACAACAGCAAGGCAATTGAATCCACAGTAGATGCCCTGCTGAATAAAGAAGCTGCAAAAGGCATGGGCGATCTTGCCTATTATAACAATTTTCAGCAAAAGGCTTTGGCGATAAAACTGGATGTACTTCAGTTCCTGCTCACGCAGAAAAAAGCCAGAAAAAAAGTAGTTGCCTATGGCGCCGCCGCAAAGGGAAATACGCTGCTGAACTACTGCGGCGTGAAAAGTGATCTAATCGATTTTGTAGTAGACGCAAATCCGCATAAGCAAAACAAATTTCTTCCAGCCAGTCATATTCCGGTTTTCAACGAAGCGTTTCTTAAAAGTGAGCGACCCGATTTCGTCTTTATTCTTCCCTGGAACCTGAAAAACGAGATTACGGCCCAACTGCATTATATCCGGGAGTGGGACGGACAATTTGTAGTACCCATCCCTACATTGCAAATCATTTGATATGGCACATGTGCTGGTTACGGGCGCTACCGGGTTTATTGGCCATTATGTGGTGCAACAATTGCTGGAACAGGGGCACCGGGTAACGGCAAGTTCCCGGCAGGAGGAGAAAGCGGCCACCTTTCCCTGGTTTTTTCGTGTCGTATACAAGCCACTGAACCTGGAGCAAGTGGATGATCAGCAAGACTATTTCGACTATTTCGGGAAGCCCGACCACCTTATTCACCTGGGCTGGGAGGGATTGCCCAATTATACCAGTGCAGTACACACTGAACGCAACCTGCCTGCTCAGCAGCTTTTTTTGAACAACCTCCTGCGACATGGATTAAAGGATCTAACAGTAACGGGCACCTGCTTTGAATATGGAATGCGTGAAGGTAAGCTGGATGAAAGTATGCCCGCGGCG
>JAGWTK010000649.1 GCA_028876035.1 Bacteroidota bacterium | reverse complement strand
GAACCTCTTACCCCATTCCTCTTACCTTCCGACCTTTTTCCGCATCAGCGTTTCCTCAAACATAACGCCGTTATAAACGAAGTTTTGCTGAGCGATCGTTTCCCATCCAAGTTTCATATAGAATGGTGCCCCCACGGGCGAAGCAGCCAGTAGCAGGAGTGAAAAGCCCTTTTGGATCGCCAGCGTTTCAATAAACTGCATTAACTTTTGTCCAACTCCACGACCGCGATGCGACATCGAAGTGTATACACCTACTACCCAATCTTCCTTTAATGCTACCGTGCCTGCCAGCACTCCATCCAGCATTGCGCAGTATACATCCTGCGAAATAATCTTTTCACGCATGGATTCGGGCGAATACTCCAACTGAAAAGATTGCCATTGTTCCTGCGTATAAAAGGGAGCCAGCGTAATTCGTGCATTCTCGCATATCAACTGACTGAGCTTTTCCGCGTCTGCAACAACCGCCTTTTGGAAGATGAGGTTCATGGTAAACAAATAACAAAAATACGCCGGCTAAAACGAACATTGTCATTCAATGTGCGATAACTGCGGTTGTCCAATCAGCCATTTTCCGGTCCCTGCAAAAAATCGCCATCAACAATTAGAATTGTAGCATCTTGGGTGCTTGTCGAACGATGTGAACTCAGTCCATCCGACACAACATACATCATCCCCGCGGAAACCAGGTGCTCCCCGCCATTTTCCATTTCGCTGATGAAAGAGCCCGACAGGCAATAGATAATATGTCCTTTCTGGCACCAATGATCGGCTTTGTAATTGGCGGAGTAGGCAACCAGCCGGATGCGCAATCCGCCAAATTGTTTGGTTTGCCAACTGGCGGAACCGCTTTCGCCGGGGTGAACCGTTCTTTCCACAGCAGTCCAGTCAATCGTTTCAAAAGGAATTGTATACATAGGTCAAATGTAAGCACCCATGCGATGTATACCACTGTCCTGCCTAAACCTGACTTTCTTTACGGCGAACGACCTGGACCCAGTGTTCGTCTACAGGCAGGTAGCCATAGTCATAACAAAATAAATAACGATGTCCCTTTGCGGATTGCACCTGGTGGGTGCTGTAAGTAAAATGAAACCCCTTCTGCAGCAGCTGTTCCCGGCTTACGCGGATGATTTTTTCACTTTCAGGCAACAGGGATTCCAAAACACGACGGTTTCTCCTGAGAATATTGTTGATCTCGCGGAAATAGCTGTTGTCTGCAGCTTTCAGCTGATTATTAAATGTGTTACGGCAAAAATCATCACAGAATTTTTTGTCGGACCTGCCTTTCAATGGCTTCTCGCAGGTTAAGCAAGTTCTGGTTACGGCTGCTTGTGTCATATACATACAAAGGTTTTATTGCTCTTAATCTTTCCTCAAACACTTGTTTTCGCTTACTCCCTTTCTTAAATAGTTATTTACCGGCTAACGATTCCCTGGGCCATCATCTTTGTCAACTCAGCCGATGGCGCCGTTGGCTGAATGAAATAACAAAATTCACAAACCGCTTCCATGGTTTTTTAACCATGCCGGGAAGCAAAAAACCACATGTATGTACGCATTAAAAAACAAGGTTCAGTTAATCGGACACCTCGGTAACCAGCCGGACGTTCGAACAACTGAATCCGGAAAGAAATGGGCCCGCTTCAGTGTTGCCACCAATGAAGTATACCGGAGCGCGAAAGGTGATAAAGTCACCGAAACGCAATGGCATAATTTGGTAGCCTGGGGCAAAGTCGCCGAAGTAGCGGAGAAATACCTTCATAAGGGTACCGAAGTTGCCATCGAGGGGAAGCTCATCAACCGGAGCTATACCGATAAAGAGGGCAATAAAAAGTACATCACCGAAGTACAGGTGAACGAGGTGCTGATGCTGGGCGCCAGGTCTGCAGACAAATCCTAAAAAGACGGCGCTGCGGTTGTCGGGTTGTCAAAGGGCCCTTCAACACCTGCACGATTGCAGCGCCGTCTTTTTGCACGACGTACCTGCTTTGAACGGCCGGATTTTCCTTAATATGGGTCTGTCTAACTTTACATTGAACCGTTGCGCTATCTTGCGTTGCTAAAAATTCATTAGC
>JAGWTK010000108.1 GCA_028876035.1 Bacteroidota bacterium | reverse complement strand
CTGACAGCTAATGAAGTATTTTTAAAACAAAAAGGTAGTGTTGCACTTTTGAGTTGAACACAGCAAATATGTAAATGTGAAAATGCCCGCCCGGATGACTCCGTTCGGACGGGTGCTAATTGACTAGCCGGATAGGTAGACCCCGTAAAAATGTTAGATATAAGATCTTAAGATGTAAGATATGGGTGCAGACGCGCCGGATGTGGAGGAGTCAGACACTTGATAGTAGCTGCTGTTAAGGAGTCGAAGATGCCCGCGGTTCAGTTACGACTATGCAGAAATGGACTAAGAACTAAAAACAAAGAACCAGGAACACACCCCAACGGCGCTGAGAACAAGTATTCGGGACTGCCGACTACGGACTACCGACTGAGGACTACGGACTAAGGGCTTTCCTGAAAATGTGTCAGAATTGAGGAACTTGTACGAAGTTTGAACAGTAAACTGCTTCTCCTGTTAAAACTTCTACATGAAAATTCTGCTGCTTTATTTGAAGCCATACCGGTGGTTGATTGTGCTCGCGTTGTTGCTGGCTGGCATTAACCAGGTATTTTCCATGCTGGACCCGTTCTTCTTCGGGAAGATGGTGGACCAATACGCGTCGCACCCGCATGAACACTGGGATATTGTCTACAAAAAAGTTACGCAGGCCGACGGGCATGTCAAAGAGGTAAAAGAAATCATCAAAACACCCCGTGACAGATCAGATTATGTTTGGGGTGTGTTAAAGATGCTGGGTATCCTGGTGGGCGTTGCCATGGTATCACGGATCGCCAAAGCCTTCCAGGATTATTTCGGCAATGTGATCGTACAGAAGTTTGGCGCAAAGATTTTTACGGATGGATTGCAGCATTCCATGAAACTCCCCTACCAGGAGTTCGAAGATCAGCGCAGCGGCGAAACACTTTCTATTCTAACCAAGGTGAGGACTGACACGGAAAGGTTTATTATCTCCTTTATCAATGTTGTATTCGGTATTATCGTCGGCATCATATTCGTTTCTATTTACTCGTTCCGGCTGCATTGGTCAATCATGCCTATTTACGTAGTAGGAATGGCCGCGCTGGCATTGCTCACCAGCCTGCTGAGCAAGAAGATAAAGGTCATCCAGAAAAACATCGTAAAAGAAACAACGGCACTGGCTGGCTCTACCACCGAATCACTTCGTAATATCGAACTGGTAAAAAGCCTGGGTCTCACGCAACAGGAGATTGATCGGTTGAATAGTAATACCTATAAGATACTGGGACTTGAACTGCGCAAGGTAAAAAGCATTCGCACGCTCAGTTTTATACAGGGCACATTTGTAAACTTCTTGCGACAATTGATCATGTTCACTTTGCTATGGCTGGTGTTTAAAGATCAGTTGACGGTTGGACAGGTAATGACTTTGATGTTTTATTCCTTTTTCATTTTTGGTCCGCTCCAGGAGATCGGCAACATCATCCTTACCTACCGCGAGGCCGAAGCATCGCTTAACAATTTCCATAACCTGATGCAGAAAGCACCCGAACAACAACCCGAGAAGCCACTGCACCTGGGCGCCATTGAAAAACTGAGCTTCCGCAACGTGGCATTCAAACACCAGACTGCGTCACACAAGGCCATTGAAAACATCAGCTTCGACGTGCGCACCGGGGAAACCATCGCTTTTGTTGGACCTTCGGGATCGGGTAAATCTACCCTGATGAAATTGCTGGTAGGTTTGTACCGTCCGCTCGAAGGCAGTATTCTCTACAATGGAATGAACGAAAACACCATCAATTTCGAGGACCTTCGGAACCAGATCGGATTTGTTACACAGGACACACAGTTGTTTGCCGGCACGATCAAGGAAAACCTGCTCTTTGTAAATCCTTCTGCCACCGACCAGGACTTGCGGGAAGCGCTGGATAAATCGGCCTGCAACGGATTGCTGGAAAGAGCAGAAAAAGGGCTGGACACAATGATTGGCGAAGGTGGGTTGAAATTATCAGGAGGAGAAAAACAAAGATTGTCAATCGCACGCGCGCTCCTGCGCAAACCCAAGCTGCTGATTTTTGATGAAGCCACTTCTGCCCTCGATTCACTCACCGAGGAAGAGATCACTGATACCATCAAAGATGTATCGAGTCAGCAAAACCAGGTAACGATTTTGATTGCACACCGATTGTCGACCATCATGCATGCCGACCGCATCTACGTACTCGAAAAAGGGAATGTGGTAGAAACGGGCAACCACCAGAGCCTGTTGGAAGAAAAAGGATTGTACTACGCGATGTGGCGCCAGCAGATCGGTGAGCGCAAGAGCCTGCACGTAGCTTAGTCTTCCCGGTCGAACCGGTTTTTGATATAGTCGATGATTGCATTGGGTTCGTCGAGGCCTTCCATATCACTCAGTTCAATTTCGAGCGCCTTTGTACTGATTTGAATTTCTGACAACGAAAGAAACAGCGATACCGCCATCGCTACCAGGCTGCCGGCAAAAAATGCTTTCGCCAGGGGCATCCATTGCTGGTACACCAGGAACATACTCAGCACGCAGCAAATCAGGCTCAGCACCCCAAAGAATTGCATCAGCCTGATCAGCCGCAAACGCAGGCGCAGGTTTTTGATCTGTTGCAACAATCCTTCTTTATTGGAATGCTCCTTATATTTTGAATGCAGGTTTCTGATCAGGCTGGCCAGCGCAAGAAAGCGATTGGTATACGCCAGCATCAGCAAACTGATGGCAGGAAACAACAAGGCAGGTGTAGTAATAGAAATCTCCATGCACCGGATTTGCTGCTAAGATACAGCGTGTAAAAAAGAAAATCCCCGGCCAGGCCAGGGACTTCTTTGTTATCCTATTTGGGTTAGTATACTGCAATAACGCCCAAAATTTAATTTTAGTATGCTTTGATCAGTTGCCAAACGACAAAGGCAGATCCAGTTTGATGGTAAAATTTCTGCCCATATTGTAAATACCGGAATGGCCGCGCGGGTCATTGGGATATGCTTCAAAATATTTCAGCCGGCTAAGGTGATCCTGGTAAGCGACATCAAATAGATTGTTCGCAAAAAAGTACAGATTCAATATTGGCTTACCTGATTTGTTAGCAAGGCTGGTACCGATCCCCGCGTTGATGAGTGCATAACCAGGCGTAGCTGTTTCTGTGTTGTCGGTGAGGTATACCCTGTCCTGTTTTGCATACCAGGCCATTTGCAGTTTCAGAAATGTATTGACAAAGGCCGCATTTTTCCTGTTCTCCACATCATACCGAAGTTCAGACACCCCATGCATTGGCGGAATAAACGGCAGGTATCTATTGCTGTCACTCGCCTGCTTCGGGTCCACATCGCGGTTAACACCATACACCACGGAAATACTGTTTTCAAAATGCAGTGATTTCACCGGGTGAATGTCCACGCTCAGTTCACCACCGTACAACCGCGCGGCACCCTGTACAAACTTATAGGTTTGATTACCGGCTACAATCACAGAGTCGGTACCATTAGCGCCAAGAACGCGCTGGTTAAAAATATAATTACTGATTTGGTTATTGAAAATACTGGCCGAAATCACCGCAACATGAGATGCATAGCTCAGGCCAATATCCTGCTGGAAACTAAACTCGGGTTTGAAATTGGCATTCCCAATTTGGTAAATATTGGTACCCGGATGCACGCCATTGGCCGATATCTCCAGGATATTCGGTGCACGGTAGCCACGCGATACATTCAGTTTGGCAGAAAACTGTTCGTTGAAATTATACGTAGCACCGATACTCCCCGACAATCCTGAAAAATGAAAACTTTGCGCGGCGAAAGGCTGATCCGCCCCGATGGTCGATGCGGGAACGGGTTTGTCGAATCCGGTAACAAGATCAGGCAGGGTGAACAGTGAAGCATTCGTAAAATTCCGGCTATCGTACCGCAAGCCACCGGCAATATCCCATTGCTTAAAGCTTTTCTTCAGCAGCAGGAACGGGCCAATATCAAACTGGTGATAGGATGGAATGATAAACTCCGTTCCTTTTTCAACATTGTTTTGCTGGTACATTCCATTCAGACCCGTGCTCAATTGCCAGCCACTGAATTCAGGAAAAAAATATTTGAGATCATAGGACCAAGTATTGAGCTGGAGAAAGAGTCCGGGTGTTTCCACCGCTTCAGGGTGACTGTATTCACGCCGCTGGCTGCGCTGGTAGCCGAAGTTGATAGCAGCCCTGCCCTTGCCAAGTGTAAAGTTACTGGCCGAATAAACCCGATAATGCTGTACATGCTGGTGCAAATCGGAAATCCTGTACGACCGCAGTTCATCATCGGAAACAATTGGCCTGAATGTATCTGCTTCTGTAATTTGTTTGGTGAACCGCCTGCTCGCCGAATCACGACTACCATCGGGAATTTCCTGTAAATCGTCGTACACCTGGAAACCGATATGCGAATAACCCCAGCTTTTGTGGATACCCAACGATGCATTTACATCCGTTTCCCTAAACCCGGTATTGTATACCCTTCCATCAATTTTATTGCGGTAATTGCTGGCCGCTTTGTGCGATACCCGACCCATCCATTCCCAGCCATTACGGGTACCAGCCAGCATGGCAGAACCACCGAACATGCCATTGTTGGTTTGGTATTCTCCCGTTACCGATCCAATCGTGCGTCCTTCGGGAGCGGGCTGAAAAGGAATGAGGTTCACTACGCCGGCAACGGCATCCGAGCCATAACTCAGGCTGGCCGGGCCTTTGATAACTTCAATCTTTTCTACACCATATTGATCCACTTCAATACCATGTTCATCGCCCCATTGCTGTCCCTCCTGCCGAACACCATCGTACAAGGTAAGAATGCGGTTGTAACCCAGTCCGCGTATAAAAGGCTTCGATACATTCGGACCTGTGGTGAGTGCATTCACCCCGGGCACTTTTGCAATCGCATCGATGATATTGGTACTGCTGTTTTTGATAAGAAAATCGTGGCTCACCGCTACAATAGGAACCGGACTTCTTTTGATTTGTGTGGCTTTCGAGATTCCCGTCACCACCACCGGGCTCTCTTCGACTGCATTATCGGTCAGCGCAAAATCTTCGGTCACGTCTCCGTTGATGGTAACATTTTTGGTGACCGATTTGAAACCAACGCTTCTTGCTTCCACCAGGTATACACCCGAAGGCAGGGATTTAAACCGGTAATGCCCCGCAGAGTCGGCCACCGCACCAATTTTTAGATCAGAAATATAAATAGTAGCAGCAGGAATCGGGCTACCGGTTTTTTTCTCTGTTACGGTTCCCGACAGCGACCCGGAGACAAAGCGTGCAGAGGGGCCCTGGGCTGATAAATGAAATGAGCATATCAACAAAACAGGTATATAATAAGCCAAACGCATAATTGTATTTTATAGAATTGAAATAACCACGCTGCCGCAAAATGGTAACAGGCATCGTAAGAAGCGGAAAAAAGCAAAAGGATTGCTTATGCGTTGGCAGCGGGTGGGCCGCGAAGCGACCAGAGATGAATGGTTTGAAGGGGAATGCCCAACAGTTCCTGCGATGGGTGTACCGCCGGAACCGGGAGTGGAATAAAATATTGAACGGATGCGGGCTGGGTAAAGGGAGATTCAGCCACCAGGTTGTCCACCTTACACATAAACCCAGACTGGGTAATCTGCAGATGATTGCCTTTTGCAAGCGCAGCCGATCGGTCCTTATGATTGGCCAACGCATCATGCAAAAGCTGACGTGGTGTAATGCTGAAGCTAAACAACAGCAAGAGCCAGCCAGCCAACAAACGCCGCCATGATGGTGAAAGACCGTTCAATTATTTGACACTTTGTTGCAAATATATGGCCCAGCAGGATTCGCCACGGGTATTTGCAAAAAAATCACATTAATTTTTCAGGGAAACGGTAAACCGGCTGCCCTCGCCTGGCTTGCTTTCGCATGTAACGGTACCGTCCAATTCCTGCAGGATCCGTTTAACGATCGCAAGGCCCAGGCCGGTGCTTTCTTCGCCGCCGGTGGGACGGGTAGAAAGCCGTCCATATTTTGAAAACAATTTCGGCAGTTCCTCGCTGCTAATGCCAGGCCCCTGGTCTATCACATGCATAAGCATACGATCAACGGCAGCTTCAAAAACAATTTCTACCACCTTGCCTGCGGGAGAATATTTGATGGCGTTGGAGAGCAAATTTTCGATCACGCGCATGAGCAGCAGGCGATCACTCATGACGGGCACGCTGCTGAGTTCCGTTGCTGTTTCGATCCGGATATTTTTTAAACGGGCAGATGGGCCCATGCTTTCCGCTACTTCTACAGCGAGTGCATGCCAATTGAGTTGCTCCAATTGCAACTGGTGCTGGTTTATTTCCGATTTCTCAACGGCCAGGATGGAACGAATCAATTGTTCTCCGCGTGCTGCGGCCTGGTCGATCCGCTGCACGGCTTTCTGTTGTTCGGGATCATGCGTATCCTGCAAAAAATTAAGCCACATCTTAATGCCAGCGAAAGGCGTACTTAAATCATGCGACACAACGCTGATCAATTCGTTTTTTTCCTGGTTAAGCAGCGCCAATCGCCCGTTCTGGCGTTGTATGAATTCATTTTTTTGCTGCAGACGACGGTTTGCTTTCTTGTTTGCCATGAGTAACCAGGTAATCATTGCCACAACCAACAGGGCCGCCACTGCAATGATGGTGACCGCCTTATTCCGGAAATTGGCTTTTTCAATGGTTTGCTGGAGCAGTTGGTTCTCCGTTGCTCTTTCCCTTGCGTGAAAACGTTCCTGCAGGGTAGCAATCGCTTCGTTGGTATGCGCGTTCACCAAACCAGTGTCCAGCTGATACCATTGCTCCAGGAACTGGTAGGCCCGGCGAAAATCGCCTTTTCGTTTATACAGCCGCGCAAGCATGGCATCACTGTCGGCCTCTTTGCTTCTCGATGCGAGTTGCTTTGCCAGGTCCAGCGAACGCTGTGCATATACATAGCCTGAATCGAATCGTCCCTTTTCGATAAATACTTCTGACATATTCAGCAGATCCAGCCAGCGATCGGCATCGCTTCCCGATTGAATATGGAGCGCATACGTTTCCCTGAACCAACCAAGTGATCGATCGTATTCCTGTTTGTTGAAATAAACACTGCCAAGATTGCTATAGAAAGAGGCGAACTCATTGAAACCAGGTGTTTTCCTGCCCAATGCCAGGCCCTGGTTGAGGAAATACAATGCACTGTCGGGCATGCGCAACTGGTTATAGATAGCACCCAGGTTCAGATACGCGGTACAAATCCGACCAACCTCGGATAGTTGCAAGGCCAGGTTTAGTGCCTGCAGGTAAATATCCTTTGCCCGCTGCGACTGTTTGGTGTCGACATACAGGTATCCCAAATCAGTCAATGCAGCAAGTTCGTAACCGCGGTGTCCGATGGCGCGCGCAGAATCGAGTGTACGCATATAGTAAACGGAAGCATCATCGTAGTTGCCACCCAGGTCTTCGGCAATACCGAGCAGCCGGTTGGCCAAAATATTGCCTGGCCGGAAGTGCAGCAATTGTGATTGCGTTGAAATATAAGCGCCATACATCCGGAGAGAATCTATTTTCGATTCATCAAAGTCAAGCGCCCGATCGTAGAGTCGTTTCAGGCTATTGGTATCGACCTGCTGGGCATGGCTGCACAGGCAACATAAGCAAAGAGATAAAAGCAGGAGGCGTTTCACGATGGTAACTAAGGCTTAAAGCTGGATCAATCGATCAACTTGTTCTTGAGCGCGAATTTTACGAGTCCCACCGTATTGTTTACTCCCAGTTTTGATATGATATTCTTACGGTGTGTTTCAATGGTACTCACACTGAGAAAAAGCTTTTCAGCGATTTCTGCATTGCTGAATTCGTTGCAAATAAGACGGAGAATTTCAATTTCCCGTTTGGAAAGAATATCGGGTAATTTTTGATCATCTACAATGAGCGTAGATCGAAAATCGCCTTCCCCGATAATATCGATTTCCTTGCTGAAATAACGGCCACCTTCATGCACGGTTTTGATCGCTTTCAGCAGCTCTTCGAATGCTGCGTTCTTGAGCAGGTAGCCCTCAATCTGGTGACGAATCAGCTTGTGTACATACCGCGTGCCGCGCATCAGGGTGAGGTAAATGATTCTCTGATCCCTGCGAATGGCGCGAATCTCCTGCAGCAGGGTTTCCTCGTCCATATCGGGCAGGTGCACATCCAGCAATAAAAGATCAGGTTGGATACCCGGCAGTACCTGCAGCAGGTCATGCGCAGTCATGGAAGACCCCAGTACGGTTATCTCCTCTTGTTTGGAAAGCAGCAGTGATAAGCCTTCCACATACATTTCATGGTCTTCCACAATATAGACGGTAATCATCAGGCTGTTTTATCCAGAAAAGACGGGCGGACATTGGCGCAGTAATTCTCTTTCACAACCGGCTGCCTTCTGTACTGTAAAACTATGAAAAAAGCCCCTTAAAAAAGGGGCTAATTACAAAACAAACGGAAATCATTTAATCAGGGTCTTACCTTAAGCATGGGCCGCACTTGTTGCAGTGCGCCATTCTGAAGGCGAGCATAATACACGCCCGGCGGCAGGCCCTGGCTGTCGAATTCAACGGTGTATACCCCGGCCAGGTATTGGCGATCAGTGAGTGTTTTAATGGATCTTCCAAGGGTATCCATTACATGCACGAGTGTATGTCCGCCCGTTGTTTTAAACGTAATTTTTGTTGCTTCGGTGAATGGGTTGGGATAATTAATCACCAACTGATCGCCAGCATTGCGGTACACGTCCTCCAACCCGGTGGTTCCGCAGGCCGCATTCACACAAAGTGGAATATTTTGAAAATCTTTAAATAAAATGGTTTGCAGGTCAGCCGATTTTACGCAGAACCATTGGCTGAGGATCGATGCATAGATGCTCCTGAAATCGTACTGGAAAGGAATGTTATCATTAACACTTACGCCCGTTGGTATGGCGGGATTGGTACCATTGATACCGCCCCGTACATTTTTTCCGAATACAAACAGGGGTGCAGCAGCACCATGGTCGGTGCCCACGCTGAAATTGGATTTGATACGCCGGCCGAATTCTGAAAAGGTCATGCCCACCACGCGGTCTTCTACACCCAGTCCTTTTAGATCATCCATAAACGACTTCACTGCATCGGATACTTTTCCGAGCAGGTTGGCGTGATTGCCGATCGTAGTATCCAGGGTATTCGTTTGATTGCTGTGGGTATCGAAGCCCCCGGTGCTTACCATGTATATCCGTGTTTTCAGTCCGCCCTTCACCAGTCTTGCCACAATCTTCAACTGTGCGGCCAGATCATTTCCGGAGGGATAGTTGCCCTGTGAGGTTACCGCAGCAGCGGCCGCCTTGATCACTTTTGAGTATTGCTGTGTTTGCTGCACAATCATGCGGATATACTTCAGTTCTTTTCCCCAGGGTGTATCGGGCGTTGGATCCACCAGTCCGTCGATCAGGTTATAAAAATTCAGCGGATCAGTAAGACTCATACCCATGCCCACAGACGGCCCCTGCAATGCCAGCGATGTAATTGATCCTATCTGGATCGCCAGCGGATCGGGCATGGTAGCATTGGGAAATCCGTTGGGATAGTTCGGAAATTCAGTCGCAAGGTACCGGCCGGCCCAGCCGCTGTCTACGGTTACATTGGCATCAGATGCACTCATCCAGATATCGGTGGCGCGAAAATGCGAGAAGTTGGGCGAAGGGTAACCCACTGCCTGTACAATCGCTAGTTTTCCTTCGTTGTACAAGGTTTGCATACCCGTCATCGACGGGTGCAGACCGGTTTTTGCGTTGCCGTTAAGTGTGAGTATGCGGTTTTGCGGGATAGCAATATTGGAACGTGCATTACGGTAGTCACCATAGGTATCGATCGGAATCACCATGTTTAAACCATCGTTGCCTCCATTGAGCTGGATGATGACCAATACTTTGTCCGTATCGATGGCATTCCCTGCCAGCACCTGCATGAGGGGACTGCTGGCCGGATAGGCTTTTACCGAAAAACCGTTGAGCAAACCCGGTAAGAGGGTGGCCGCGGGAACCGATTGCCGTAAAAAATCTCTTCTTTTCATAGTAATTGGTTTCAGCTATCAGGCCAGTTGGTATTCGGCCAGGTTCATTAAATAGCGGTACAAATCGCGCAGGCGCGTATAAACAGTCTGATAAGCCATCATATCGGATGGGTTCGACAAGTATGCATTCCAGGCATTGGTCCAGTAATAATCGGAGGTTTGTCCGCTCAGCAAAATACTGGTCTTAATCATCGCCTTCGAAGTATCGGCTACAGGTACCCGGTAGAGAATGGCCATAGCGTCGCTGATAAGCGCATTGGGATCGCCCGGGTTGGGCAATTGTTGGGTAAAGGCAACGGCATCTACTTTGATCGTACTGCTCCCGCGTGTATAGCCATTCATTACCATAATATCGGTAAACTGGTTGCGCTTGGGGAGCGTATCTGTATTGATCCAGAGTTCGTAATACTGCGGCGGCTGGTAATAGGAAGGCCATCCGGATACACTGGGCGGGTCACCAAACTCCTGGTTGCTCTGCAGGCACTGAAAGCGGATAAAATCCCACATGCCATAGGCTCCCTGGTAATCAGTAGCAGCATCCGGAAACGCTACCTGGTACTCACGGCAAAGACTAACCGCTAAATCAAGCGGACTCTTGATCAGG
>JAGWTK010000648.1 GCA_028876035.1 Bacteroidota bacterium | reverse complement strand
CACTGGTGATCCGGCCCGGACTGAATTTATCCTTCCACACATATCGATCAATCGGACGACCGGTGAGCGTATCGCGCTGATAGGGATCCAGGTTGGCATTGGCGGTGATGTTGATCTTTTCAAACAGGGTACTGCGCAGATAAAGTGAAAAATTCGACAACCGGAAAGAATCGGCGATAAAATTGTAACTGCCGTTGAAACCAAAACCATCGATCAATTTCACTTTCTTAATGCCCGCATCACTGGTGTCTTTTTTTGACCGCACTTTCATTTCGAGGTTATTGTCCAACCCAAAACCAATACCGCCGAATTTCTGACGGGTGAGCGGACCATAAATACTTCCATCGAAATAAGAAATATAACTATAGGCAGAATCTCCTTTCGAATTAATCACCGGCTTGTAATAGTCTTTAGCGGCGAGCCCGGGGTTATAGCTACCACTCACAGACGGGCGCATCACGTGGCGTATGGCCGCCACCTTACTCGCTTTACTGAAATCATGCTGACCAAAAATGGCCGTATTGAATCCCAGGCTGAACGAGATATCACTCGAGCGGTAAAAACCCGGCGTTACGCGGTTGAGTAAGGTATCGGTTCCTTTGTCGTAATACCGGGTGATTTTCCGGGAATACCAGTTCTCACGGTAAGAGATACCCGGAGAAATCTGGAAAGGACCAAGTGCCGGCAATGCGATACTGATCGGAATGCTGTGCTGTGCGCCCCACTGCATCGTATCCAGCAAACGCTTGAATCCAAACAGCGAATCATATATAGATGCCTGGTTGGCGATATTGGTGTTGAGTCCGAGTCCCAGTTTCTCCCACCATTTGTGAACAGCAGCATCCTGCCGCTGCAGCGGATAGAAAGTATTTACATTGAAGCCAACCGTGGGCAGGTTGAAATTGATCAAACCGGTATTGTTGTTCTGGCTATGGTTGGCCGATACAGTCAGGTTATACTTGTTGTTAAAATTGCGGGAATAGGCAATCGATGAACTCAACTGGTTTTGAAAGGTTCGGGTGGGATTGGTAACCTGGTACTGGTTATATTTCTGTGAACCCGCGTTAACGCTGGCCTGGAAACTGGTGCCGGGCCTTGCCTTGGGGTCTACGGTGTGGCTCCAACTGATGTTAAAGCTTTTGTTACCACTGAATTCTTTGGTGCCGTAATTCGCAAGTATTTTGGTGTTTTGATAGCTGAAAGTAAGCGAACCCTGGTAGCGGTATCTTACCCTATACGTGGGCGTTATATTGAGCCGGTAGCCACCATAGGAGTAGATGTCCCCCCGCAACATCACGTCGAAATAATCACTGAGTACTTTATAATAACCACCACCTTCCAGCCCCAATCCAAACTGATCATTGGCTGAAAACTGCGGTGCCAGCAAACCGGAATGGCGGCCCATCGAAAGGGGGAAAAAACCAAAGGGCAGGTAAATCGGTATGGGAACCCCCTCGAATTCGGGGTGAATGGGACCCGTAACCGCCAGTTTCTGGTTCACCAGCTTCATCTTTTTGGTGCGGAATGCGAAATGCGGCGTATCAAGATCGCAGGTAGTAAAAGTGCCGCGCAGCGCGAAGTACTCATTGGCAGAATATTTTTTCATAGCATCTGCATGTACAAACATCTCCTGTTGCGTGGTATAACTGTTACGCGTAATGCCTTTTTGGTTTTTGAAATTAAAGGTGAGACTGTCTACGGTCATATTGTTCTCCCCCTGCTCAAATTTCGGAAGCCCGATGCGCTTGCCCGCTGTATCCAGGAAATAATAGCCATTCACGTTCTGCTTTTCCTGGTCGAACTGGATAATCCCTGCGGTGAGCTTGATATCTTTGTAATCCACCTTTGCTTCATTGTAGAGGTAGATTTTTTTGCCCGGCACGTCCATCACCATGGAGTCCGACGCGGCATAGTTCACCGGCGCATCTAATGAATCCTTCGACACTTTTACATCGAACGTGTCTGTTTTTTGCCGCCGAAGGCTGTCGACCCCCGTTCCGGTTGAGTCCGGTTTCAGGCGCGTGCTGTCTTTGATCCCCGGCCGCAGCGGCACCGTATCGGTTGTTAAATCGCTGTAAAAAACAGCA
>JAGWTK010000647.1 GCA_028876035.1 Bacteroidota bacterium | reverse complement strand
AAAGGGTCCTCCCCTTTTTTAAACCGGATTGGTCACCTGCACTGCTCTATTCCCAGAACTACATAACCCATCTTGCCTGTATCCGAACCGCATTGTTTCACCGCGTAAACGGATTTTCAGAAGACGTTAACGGAAGCCAGGACTATGATCTCTTTCTAAAACTGGCGGCGCTCAATGTTAGCATCCGCCATATCCCGCACGTACTATACCATTGGCGGATGCATCCTGCTTCCACCAGCCAGGGAGCTGCCGCTAAGCCTTATGCGCATGAAGCAGGCAAACGTGCTTTGCAACGTGCTTTGAAAAGGATCTATCCAACACAGTTCCTTTTTATGGAAAATGGCGCACACCCTTTTACCTATCTCCCAAGGTTTGAACTGCCCCCCGAAAGCATGGTGTCTATAATTATTCCTACAAGGGACAAGCTTTCGCTGTTACAACCATGCGTGAACAGTATTCTTCACAACAATGGACGAATGGCAGTAGAAATAATCATTGTCGACAATCAATCCGTTGAACCAGCTACGCATGCCTGGTTTAATAAGATCAGCAGTCAAACCCCGCGCGTGCGCATCGTAAGGGCCGATTTCCCGTTTAACTGGAGCCGGCTAAACAACCTGGGTGCAGACCATGCCAACGGACAATTTCTCATTTTTTTGAACAACGATACAGAAGTCATCAGCGCTGACTGGACGGAGCGACTTTGTGAATACGCCGCTTTGCCCGACACTGCCCTGGTGGGTTGCTCACTCTTGTATGAAGATGGCACCCTGCAGCACAACGGTGTGGTAGTGGGTATGAATGGCTGGGCAGATCATGTATTCAAGAGTATGCGACCGGTGCATTTTCCGGCACCCTTCGTATCGAATGAAGTACCGAGGAATGTGCTGGCCGTAACGGGTGCCTGTATGGCCATTGAAGCAGTAAAATTTGAGTGGCTGGGAAAATTCGACGAATCGTTTACGGTGTGCGGCAGTGATGTAGAGCTGTGCATCCGTGCACACAAGAAAAACTTTTTCAATGTGCTGCTTCCCCACGTGAGGTTGTATCATTACGAATCAAAAAGCCGTGGAAGTTCCGTACCTGAGAATGATTTTATCCAGTCGGCCATCAAATACGAACCTTACCGCACCCAAACCACCGATCCCTTTTTCAATCCCAACCTATCGCTTCACCAAACAACGCCTGTTTGCAAATAAGTCCATGCTAAACCGATTAAAAACATATTCAAAATCTTTTCTGAGCCGGCGGTTATCGCAGGAACAGGCAGCACCGAACTTTGCAATCGATGAAATATTGCCCGTTTCCTGCCGTCGTTCAATACATGAATGGAACCGGCTCAACCTGCTCATTCCCGCTCTTTCGGCACGCTATGTATTTGGTGGCATTCGCACTGCCCTTGATTTCTTTGAAGCGCTGATTGCAGAACAGGAATCGGCGCGCATCATTATCACAGATGAAGCTGACAGCGACTTTTCTGGTATAGCTGCTTCGAAAGGATGGCAACTGGTGGAACCAGAACAGGACCCTACAGCACCAAAACAGATCCTGTGTTTTGGAAACCGTTACCAGCGCAGTATACCGGTTGCAGGTGGTGATGTATTTGTGGCCACGGCCTGGTGGACAGCCTATGCAGGTGAGCGCATCCAGCAATGGCAGGAAGCGGTATGGAAGAGAAAGGCTGCACCGCTGGTATACTGCATACAGGATTTCGAGCCCGGTTTTTACAAATGGTCTTCGCGTTACCTGCTCGCAGAAAGCACCTATCACAATTCCAACAGCATTGCAGTTATCAATTCAAAATCACTGGCCAGCTATTTTGAGGACAAGGGATTTCGATTCTCCCAAAAATATGTATTCCATCCAGTGTTGCACCCGGTGTTAAAGAAGCATGCCGCCAAACTGCCGGATGGCAAACGCCACAGGCAAATACTATTCTACGGTCGCCCTTCTGTAGAAAGGAATGCCATTGAACTCATCATTGCCGCCCTGCAAATCTGGTCGCAGAACTATCCGAAGGCAGACCATTGGACCATCCTCTCTGCCGGCGAAAACTACCCCCCCCCGGCGTTACACGGTGCTGCGAAAATAACAGTG
>JAGWTK010000646.1 GCA_028876035.1 Bacteroidota bacterium | reverse complement strand
GGGTTCATCCAGGCCCAGCGGGAACATTGTGCTGCTCATTGCCACAGGATCCCTGCTTCAACTGGTAATCACGGATAACGCATATGGACAACCGACGATCAGGAAGCAGGTAAACAGGAAAGCTGCGATCGTGTTAAACCTGGAAAAGAGTCAGCGCTGGTATGATTTTACCATCACTGCCAGGGATTACCCGGCATTCAGCAAGCGCTACGCCGGGCGCGTAGAAACGGGCGAAGCGGGAATTTCCGATCCGGCAATGGGTTGATGCAGCTTACAATTAGAAATAAAGGCGCAAGCGTCCTTACTGGACTGCTGATAATTCAGATGGCCGGGCATTGGTAACAACAATCCGCTCAGCGCATTCAAAAAAAAGCCGGCACCTCCAATGAAGACGCCGGCAGGTATTCAGACATATTGCACAGACTGCCAAAAAAAAGGATAAGGCTTAATGGCAAATGGTAAATACTGCGCAAATCTATCAACGTTGAAGGTCAGTATTTATTCGATACGACAGACACGGCATTTTCACCCTATCGTAAAAATAATTCGCAATTACGCAGCCGATCCCGCCTTCGTTTGATCTGCATCAATCCATCGGCACTGAAAGTAATGACACCTATGAATAACATTCCGGAGAAATTCCACAGAAATGCTTGTGAAAAAACAGCCTGTTGAAAGACGAAGTAGCTCCTGCCGTATGTGAGAAGTGCGGGTAGTCGCGCGATCCATGAAAAACGCCTGGGCCAGGGGTAGTTTGGTAATCGGGTCCGCGTTACTCCGGCTTTACTCAACTTATTTGGAAAAACTAAAGAGCTGGTTTTTAGCAAGTTCATTTCTCAAAACATCGATACTGGGTGATTCCGGCCAGGATCAGGTGTTGTTTTAACCATACTGTGGCGAATTCAAATTGCACCATTTCACCTTTAACATTCATATTATTCATGCCGGTCTTTCATGAACCATGACTTCACTAAATTCAATCCGAAGTTCAACTAGCAAGTCGAGAAACAGGCCGCAGCATCCTGAAATAGTTACGCCTTGGTCTGTGGCAAATGATTGCAATTTGGTCCGTCGGGTTCACTGGCAGGTTATTAACAAAAAAGTCTACCCGACCCTGCCATCTTTGTAAAAGTCCGGTTAACCTGCCAAACCATGTCCTCATCGCCGGTTTTGCTATTCCATAGACAATATGTTAAATTGAAGCGCAAAGCATGCTATTAATTACCAGATCACCTATACATCATAAATAACCTACAATGACCAAAGCTTTCATCCATAGTTTGTTCCTGGTATTGCTGGCAACCGTTGCCAATGCACAAAGCGCTGGCGACAGCAGCGAATTAGATAAAACATTCCACCCGGTAAAATGGAGAAGCATTGGACCTTTTAGAGGCGGCCGATCCAATATTGCAGTAGGTGTGCCGGGCAATCCAATGGTATATTATATGGGCACAACCGGGGGTGGTCTCTGGAAAACCACCGATATGGGACTCAGTTGGAATAATATTTCCGATGGGTTCTTTAAGACTTCTACGGTTGGAGGCATTGCTGTTGCTGAAAGCGATCCAAATATAGTATATGTGGGTATGGGAGAACATGCAGTCCGTGGTGTGATGACGCACCATGGCGATGGAATGTATAAAAGCACCGACGCCGGAAAAACCTGGAAAAAAATTGGTTTGGATGCTACCCATCATATTGCACGCATCGTAGTGGATCCTAAAAACCCGAATATTGTTTTTGTTGCCGCGCAGGGTTCCTTGTATAGTACTTCCAATGACCGCGGCATTTATAAATCGACCGATGGTGGTACTACCTGGAATAAAGTTCTGTTTGTTGATGACAAAACCGGTTGCGCGGAATTATCAATGGACATGAACAACCCTGCTATCCTATATGCTGCTATGTGGGAGCATGGTCGTACTCCCTGGAAAGTGACCAGCGGCGGACCCGGGAGCGGCTTGTATAAATCAACCGATGCTGGTGTTACCTGGAACAAAATGCAGGAGGGTTTACCAAAGGAAATGGGCAAGATGGCCATCGCTGTTAGCAGGGCCAACTCAGAAAAAGTGTATGCACTTATTGAAAGTGATTTCTC
>JAGWTK010000645.1 GCA_028876035.1 Bacteroidota bacterium | reverse complement strand
AAAATTCCAGAATTTCGAAAACTATGAATGCTAATTTCCAAAAACTACCAGTTAGTGGTATACGCATATTTCCTTTTCAAAGGGTTATGTTTTTTTTCCGCCATACAATCAACCGGTTCGCTTTATCAACACCCACCAGGCTGACGCTAGTTTCCATTTTGCTGCTGGTAATAAACATGTGTGGTTATTGCCAGGAGCCATTTGTACTTGGCACTGTATACAAAATTAAATCTGCAGCACTGCAGGAAGAACGCACCATCAATGTATATACACCAGAAGGCTATTTACCAACAGACAGCAACAGGTATCCTGTCATTTATTTATTGGACGGTTCCGCAGACGAAGACTTTATCCATATTGTTGGGCTGGTGCAGTTCAACAGTTTTCCCTGGGTAAATGCCCTGCAAAAATCAATTGTCGTTGGTATTGCGAATGTCGACCGGCGGCGCGACTTCACATTTCCCACCACCATTGCGGTCGACAAGCAAACCTGGCCTACCACCGGAGGGTCAGAAAAGTTTATTCGTTTCCTGGCCACCGAATTGCAACCGTTTATTGACAACCAATACAAGACGACAAAAGAAAAAACAATCATCGGGCAGTCGTTGGGTGGATTGCTGGCAACACAGATTTTGCTTCAGCAGCCAATACTTTTTACCAGATATGTAATTGTAAGTCCGAGTTTATGGTGGGATGATGGTTCTCTACTCAATAAAACATTCCAGTATGCGCCGGCACAAAACACTGCAATATATATCGCTGCCGGAAAAGAAGGAAGAACACCGGCACCTACCCACCGCATTATGGAAGCAGATGCAAAGCAACTGGCCAATAAACTCAGCAAATACAAGGGAATGCCAGTGAAATTCGATTACCTGCCCAGCGTGAATCATGGCAATATCCTCCACCAGGCCGTGCAGAATGCGATTGGTTATTTTTCAAAAAAGGGGCAACCAAATTGAACACCTACTAACTTACGATGGCCTGGCTGCCCGGGGTATTTTAAACAGCGTGGATCGCATCTTTCATCTGATGGCCGAACTATTGCCAGTGGTTAATGGGGTTGAAAAGATCGTCGCCCGTCCAACCGGCAAGGGCGGGTAAGGTTGCAGCTTCCTGCGCTGTCGCCGTCACCTGCATTTACAATACATTTGTAGCAATCCTGTCTACAATAACTCATTGCTCCGAATGAAAAAAATAATCAGCCTCTGCATCGTACTGTTACTCGACCTGCCCCCCTTATTTTCCCAAACAGCCGCTAAGTTGGTGTCGCCGCAAGTAATGTCCGACGGTTCGGTTGTGTTTCGCATGAAAGCGCCTTACGCCAAAAGTGTACAGGTGATTGGCACCTGGTCGCCCATTGCCCAACCGGTTACCATGGCAAAAATTGATTCTACGCTATTCGAAGTAAAAATTGGGCCGCTGGCATCAGACCTTTATGAATACCGGTTCAAGGTCGACAGCCTGATGATGCTGGATCCGGCCAACGGTTTCGTTACCACCGGCGGCACGGTGGTTGAAAATCGGGTATTGGTACCCGGTAGTTTGGGTGATTTGCTGGCGGTCAGGGATGTTCCGCACGGTACTGTCACGGCGCAATGGTATGCTTCCCCTACCCTCGGCAATATCCGAAGGCTGCAGGTATACACGCCACCTGGTTACGAAAACGGCAAGACAAAATACCCTGTTTTATATTTGTTGCACGGAGCCGGTGGTGACGAAGAGAGTTGGATCAGTCGGGGCAGGGCCAATTACATTTTCGACAACCTCATTGCAGCAAAACAGGCAGTCCCGATGATTGTAGTCATCACCAATGGCAATCCTGATGTGGTGGCTTCGCCGCTCAATCCGGCAAGCGGAAACAAACCAGCCAGTTCAGATGTTGGCGGTATGGCTTCTCAACAATTTGAAGAAAGCCTGGTGAAAGATGTAATTCCTTTTATTGAGCAACACTACCGCGTGCTGGCGGATCCGGAGCATCGCGCAATTACCGGTTTTTCCATGGGTGGATACCAAACGCAGAACATTACCAACAGAAACCCGCAGCTTTTTAAATACATCGGTATTATGAGTATGGGTCTATTTTCCGAATTCCGGGCAGTG
>JAGWTK010000107.1 GCA_028876035.1 Bacteroidota bacterium | reverse complement strand
ATCATACACCGCGCTGATATAGTTGGTTTGTGCAGTTTTAAGATCGGTTTCGGCACCGGTGATTTCGGTATTGGAGCCAGTACCTACTTCGTATTTCTTTTTGGTTTGGTTGTATACCGTTTCGGCCAGTTCCATGTTCTTCTTCTGGTAATCTAAAGTGCTCACCGCCGTAGCAAAATTGGTCTTTGCGGCTTCTACCTGCTGGTCGATACTGAGCTTGAGGCCTTCTATCTGGTTTTGCGTTTGCTGCAGGGTAATCCTGGCTTGTTCAATGCGGGCGCGGTTAGCGAAGCCACGGAAAATGGGAACAGACATATTAAAGTTGATAGCAGAAATATTGAACCAGTCGCCTTTACCAAAAAAGTCGAATTTGTTACGCTGTGCATTCTTCGCGTAGTTACCACTGAGGCTGAAGCTGGGTATCTGTGAGAGCTGGTAACGACGGACGTTGAATTCATTCAGCTTCCTGCCGAGTTGTGCGTATTGGTAATCGCGCCGGTCTTCGTATTTGTAATCCGACATGCTCAGGGCACCTGCTTTGATCTCATTTTCATCGAGCGAGTCGGTAAGTACCAGTGAATCTTTTACCGGCATACCCATCAGCACTTTCAAACCGGTATAGCCATTGGCCAGTCCGTTCAGCGCCTTTGCTTTTTCTGTTTGCAGGTTGGCCATTTGAACGTCTACCTTACTTACATCGAGCTGCTCTGCAAATCCGTTTTTGTAGAGTTCGCGGGTGTCATGGGCCAGCTTTTCCAGGCGGGCGATGTTTGCATCGAGTAACCCAAGCTGTGTTTTTCCCACAACGAGCTGGTAGTATACTTTGTATACGTTTGCACGAATGTTTTCATCGGTAATTTCAGCGTTCTTGGTTTGCCATTCAATAGAAGTAGCTCTTGCTTTCAGGCCGATAAAAACCTGACCGTCGAACAAAATCTGGCTCAGCGATACCGCGGCATTGGCGCTATATTTTGTACCGAATTGTGCAGCCACGTTCCCGAAACCTCCTGCAGGAAATCCGATGACATTTCCCGTACTGCTGTTCTGCACGCTTTGATCAATAAGCACCTGGTATACCGCCGGTGCAATAAAGTTGGGAATTATCTGTGTGGCGATATACGGGTTGTAGGTTGCACCTACACTTCCGTTGATCTGCGGGTAGGCCGCCGCCGTTATTTCGCGGTTCTGTTGTTGCTGAAGCTGGATATTGAGCAGGGCATTCTTTACCGCTGCATTGTTCTTCTTCGCATAGTCTATCGCCTGCTGAATACTGAACTGGTGGGTTTCCTGTGCCTCCGTACCCAATGCGAGAGCAACCAAGATCGTTCCTGCCAAAAGCTTATTTAACCTTCGCATCATGTTGGTGTTTTTTGGTTCTTTCCTGTTTGTATTTCAAGATTAGTTTGTATCCTTTTGCATTGACCACGCCGTAGAGGAAGTGCAGCGTAATCTCTTCATCTATCTCCGCGAGGTTCAGCTTTACGGTCGACTGAAACGCCGGGTTGAATATGAGCATCATGGATTCCACGCGGTACTGCGCGAGCAATGTACTGTTGATATCATCCCGGTACAGTTCTTCCTTTATCCCCCGGAGCAGGTTATCATAAATTTTCCGGTAAACGAAGTCGTTTTTGTGGGCAAGAAATTTTTGAAATGCCTGTGGATGGTATTTCTGCAAATCGAACAGCAGGGAAGGGTTCATCGCCCGGAACAATTCCACCACCATGTCCATCGCCAGGAATATTTCATGTACCGCATTGTCGGCATAACTGCTGTCGCGGATGCAGCAGGTTTCGTTCACCTGGATTTCAGCCGCTACGACCGCCGAAACAAGTTCATCCTTATCGGCATAATATTGGTAGATGGTCTTCTTACTCATCCCCAGCTGCCCGGCAATATCATCCATACTTACGCTTCGTACCCCGTACCGCTTAAAAAGCTCTGTGGCCTGCAGCAGAATCCTTTCTTTATTGTCGATTTCAGTGCTCATTGAAGCCGCAAAACTATGGAAACTTTTTTCGTTACGCAAGTTTCCATCCTTTTTTCCGACCATTTATCAAGGATTTACTAACGGGTATTTGTTTGCCGGGAAAGCGATTTTGGGTGACCCGGGATTTTTGTAGGAACTTAGCGCCTTAATAATCACTTTCTTATTATGAGTGTATCGGCGAACAACCGTTGGCGTTGGGGAAAGGTGTTGCAATATTTAATACAAGGGCTGCTGGTAACGGCACCGCTGGCCATCACCATTTATCTTATCTACTGGTTCGTGTCGTCGGTTGATAGCTGGTTGCCCATATTCAGGGTAAAAGATGAGAACGGTAAAATCATCAACCAGAACTACGGACTCGGGTTTGTTGTAATCATTGTCGCCCTTATCGTAATTGGTTTCCTGAGCTCTAACTTCCTCACCAGCCGAATTTTCAGTTTGTTCGATCACTGGCTGGAACGTACTCCCGGCATTAAATTCATCTACTCATCCGTAAAAGATTTTTTCGAAGCCTTTGCCGGTAACAAACGCAAGTTCAAAAAGGCGGTGCTGGTGAGTGTTTTTCAACCCGATGTTTTCCAGCTCGGATTTATAACGGACGAAGATGCGAGTGAATTTGGGCTCAAAGATTATATCTCTGTGTACGTTCCCAATTCTTATGCGGTGGCCGGACAACTCTACCTGCTGCCCAAAACCCGCATTAAGGTTCTGGACGATGTCAGTGCATCAGATGTGCTGAAGTACGCGATCAGCGGGGGAGTGGCGGAAGTGGAGGAAGAGAAGTCTTCTAATGTGTAAATTTTAAATGTGCGGAGAGATATAGAATACCAGGTACAAAGTACCAAGACGATCGGCCAGGTTGAGCGGATGCTGCCGGACCTTTTGATTTTTGCATTTTGAATTTGCTCCTTGGGTAGCCGGATGATTTTGACTTGTAAATTTTTATTCTCAGCATCGTCTCCCGGAAGGGACGGTGCGTTGCTACAGAGCCTGCGAACAGGCTGTACTAAGTATCATTACCATTGTTCCTAAACGCTCATACTACCATCTATGTAAGTCTGGGTAGCGGTTGTTTTGCAGTCAATGCCCCGTTTCTTTCTCTTGCCCGAACCGTGATTTTCTCCGTTATCTGGTTATTGCCGATCATAGCTTCGGTAAAAGCTTTTGATCGTGAAACTTTTTCTCTTCTTGTCTTTCCTGCTGTCGCTGCCGTCGCGCGCTTTTTGCTGGGGCTTCTATGCACACCGGCAGATCAATTACTACGCGGTGTTTCTACTGCCACCGTCGATGTTGGTTTTTTATAAGCCCAATCAACAATACCTGAGCGATCATGCGACCGACCCCGATAAACGCCGGCATCTCTTGCCCGCGGAAGCGCCGCGGCATTATATCGATATGGACTTGTACAAAGAAGGGGATCATTACGACGTACCCGATCGGTGGGACAGTGCGCTTGCCCGATTTGGCATGGATACACTCAACGCGCGGGGAATCGTGCCCTGGTGGATTGAAACCATGCTCCGCCGGCTTACCAAAGCATTTGAAGAAAAAAATGCGACGGCTATTTTAAAACTTTCTGCAGATATCGGTCACTACATCGCGGATGCACACGTTCCCTTACATGCGAGCAGCAACCACAACGGTCAGTATACCGGCCAGCAGGGCATCCACGGATTTTGGGAAAGCCGTATCCCGGAATTGCTGGCTGAAAAGCAGTGGGACTTTTTCATTGGGCACGCTGCCTTCATTGCCCAGCCCCGGCGATTTATCTGGAATGTAGTGCGACAAAGTGCCGCTGCCTCGGATACCGTTTTGCGTTCGGAGAAAAAGCTGTCCCTGCAATTTCCGCCCGATCGGCGCTATACCTTCAGTGAAAAAAACGGGCTCATTCAAAGGCAATACGCAGCAGACTATACCCTTGCCTGGGACGATCGGCTCAATGGTATGGTAGAACGAAGGATGCGCGCTTCCATATTCACCGTTGCCAGCTTTTGGTATACGGCATGGGTAAATGCTGGTCAGCCTGATTTATCCAGCCTAAACACCTCTATGGACATGCCGGTCGATTCCCTTGATTATTACTGGCAGCGAAAGCCCGGCCTCGGTCGCGATTGCGAGTAATTGCTTTGCCATCAACTCATTGTTTTCCATCAATACCCTAAACCTGAGTAGGGTAATTTAGGCAATTGGAGTACATTTGCCATCCATTATAAACAGTTGTCGCCGTGGTGCATAATTTCAATTCAGGTCCGAGTGTACTCCCCAAAGAAGTGTTTGAACAAGCCAGCCAGGCCATTCTTAATTTCAATAACACCGGCTTATCCATTCTCGAAATCGGTCACCGCACACCGCTGTTCCAGGGTGTGATGGACGAAGCCGTTGCACTCACGAAGGAATTGATGCAATTGAAAGAGGATCGCGAAGTGCTTTTCCTGCATGGCGGCGCGTCTACCCAATTTTTCCAGGTGCCTATGAACCTGCTGGACGATAAAGCCAGTGCGGCCTACCTCGATTGCGGCACCTGGGGTACCAAGGCCATCAAAGAAGCGAAGTTGTTCGGACAGGTAGATATGGTGGCGAGTTCAAAAGACAAGAACTATACCTATATCCCCAAAGGGTATAGTATTCCTGAAACCTCTGCCTATTTTCATTACACGACCAACAATACCATCGAAGGCACACAGATGCACAGCATCCCCGATACAAAAGTGCCGCTGGTGGCTGATATGAGCAGTGATATCCTGAGCCGCTCACTCGATTACAACCGCTTTGCACTGATCTATGCGGGTGCGCAGAAAAACGTGGGGGCTGCGGGCGTGAACCTTGTCGTACTACAAAAAGATATCCTGGGCAAAGTGAGCCGCAAACTGCCTTCGATGATGGACTACCGCAACCATATCGATAATGGTTCTATGCTCAACACACCGCCGGTATTCGCGGTGTATGTATGCATGCTTACCCTGCGCTGGCTGAAAAAACAGGGTGGCGTAACCGTTATAGAGAAGAAGAATGCCGCCAAGGCCGCTTTATTGTATGATACACTGGATGCATTGCCTATGTTCACTCCGAAAGTGGCACGGGAAGATCGAAGCCTGATGAATGCCGTGTGGATCATGAACGACGAAGCGATTGAAAAAGAGTTCCTGGCCGAATGCAAAGCAAACAATATGGTGGGCATCAAAGGGCACCGTTCGGTGGGCGGCTTCCGCGCCTCTTTGTACAATGCGCTGGAAATGGAAAGTGTTGTCATCCTCACCGACCTCATGAAAGATTTTGCACGCCGGAAAGGCTGATTGCACATTTAAACAAAACAACCATACCTAAAACCATTCCGCATACATGGCAACCATCGTTCCGTTCAAAGCATTAAGACCCAAACCCGAACTGGCTTCCAAACTGGCTTCGCGTCCGTATGACGTGCTTAATTCTGCAGAAGCACGTGAAGAAGTGAAAGACAATGCCTATTCTTTTCTGCATATTACCAAGTCGGAAGTAGACCTTCCCGAGTCAACAGATATCCATTCCGCTGCCATATACCAGCAGGCTAAAGCCAATCTCGATGCCTTCATCCGGAAAGAAATTCTTTTCCGGGAGTTGAAACCCTGCTATTACATTTATGAACTCACCATGAATGGCCGCAGTCAGACCGGCCTGGTCTGTGGTAGCACTGTGGATGACTACCTGAACGACGTTATCAAAAAGCATGAGTTCACGCGTCCGGAGAAAGAGCAGGATCGGATCAACCACATCAGCATCAGCGGTGCACAAACCGGCAATGTTTTCCTGGCGTACCGAAGTGTCGCAGAGATCGATCAACTGATTGATGGATGGAAAAACAGTCACCAGCCAGTGTATGATTTCACGGCAGATGATGGCATCGCGCACAAAGTGTGGATCGTGAACGACGAAAAAAACATTGCTGCCATTAGCAATCTGTTTGCCACCAAAGTGCCGGTTACCTATATCGCCGATGGCCACCACCGCGCCGCCTCTGCTGCAAAAGTGCGTGCCGCGCTTGGCAATAAAGCAACAGAAGCTGCTGATTATTTTTTAACTACCCTGTTTCCCAGTGAACAGCTCTATATCATGGACTACAACCGGGTGGTAAAAGATTTGAATGGATTAACACCCGAATCCTTCCTCCTGCAATTGCAGCAGGATTTTGACTGCGCATTGGTTGGGAAGACGGTATTCAAACCGGCCGCCCTGCACGACTTCGGCATGTTCCTCAATGGCAGCTGGTATAAACTTAGCGCAAAGAAAGGTAGCTGGTCGAACGACCCCATTGGCGTACTGGATGTAACCATTTTGTCGGAGAAAGTACTCGACAAAATACTCGGCATAAAAGATCAGCGGACCGACAAGCGCATCGATTTCGTAGGCGGTATCCGTGGTTTGCAGGAACTCGAGAAGCGTGTCAACAGCGGTGAAATGCAGGTGGCCTTCAGTTTGTACCCGGTGAGCATACAACAGTTGTTCGATATCGCCGACAGTGGCAATGTGATGCCACCCAAAAGCACCTGGTTTGAACCCAAACTACGCGATGGTCTCCTCACACATTTAATCTATGACCAGCAGGATTTTTAACAAGCAGATCGCCTGCCGCGCGCTATCTTTGAACACATGAAAAAGTTCATCCTGGCCGTATTGCCCTTGCTCATAGCCAGTTATTCCCTGTTTTCACAGGATGTAAAAACCCTGCGTGAAACCGCGCATAACTTTTTGAAAGACGGTGATTACAGCAATGCCATCCTGGTGTTGAACAAAGCCCGCGAACAGGAACCCAATAACCTGGGTGTTGGCAAGGACCTCGCGATGGTGTACTACCAAAAATCGGATTATGCAAAAATGCAGGGCGTGATCAAACCACTGCTGGATCGCGACGATGCCGATGTAGAAGTGTTTCAGCTGGCAGGGATGATGTACCGCGCTACCAGCGATACCAAAGAGGGTGAGAAAGTGTATAAGAAAGGGTTGAAATCATTCCCGGAAAGCGGACCGCTCCTGAGCGACTATGGCGAGTTGCTCTGGGACAAGCAAGACTACAATGCTATCAAACTCTGGGAAAAAGGGATTCAAACCGATCCCCACTATCCCGGCAATTACTACAATGCGGCACGCTACTATTATTTTACCCGTGATAAAGTATGGAGTTTGATTTATGGCGAGATGTTCGTGAATATGGAAAGCTTTAGCCGCCGTACACAGGAAATCAAAAATATTTTGCTGGAGGGATACAAGAAACTTTTTACAGAAGCCGACCTGCTCAAAAACCAGGATACAAAGAATGAGTTCGTGGTGGCGTTTTTGAACGGGATGGGCAAACAGGCCGAAGTGGCACGCCAGGGAATCAACGCCGAAGCACTCACGATGATACGTACCCGTTTTATTTTAAACTGGTTTGAAAAAGACGCTGCAAAATTTCCCCTGCGGCTGTTCGATTATCAACGGCAGCTGCTGAAAGAAGGAAATTTCAACGCCTACAACCAATGGATATTCGGCAGTGCCCAAAATCTTTCTTCTTTCGAAAACTGGACCGGCACTCACGCCGAAGAATACAAAGCATTTACGAGCGCGCAGGGATCGCGTTTGTTTAAGCCAGTCACCACCCAGTATTACCAGACGGCTTCAAAATAATCAGCCCGCTTTTTAGTTCGGCTTTTTTAGCTAATTTCAGCACAGGGGCTGATTGGCTCCTCTTTTTATTCATCAACGATTGCCATCAATTATGGAATTCACCCGGCTGTTCGATTGTCTGCAATACCACCTGGACAAGAACCCTCTGCCCGATATGTTTGCGGGCAAAGAAGGCGGCACCTGGCGCAAATTCAGCACCAATGAAGTAAAGGATATTGTTGATAAACTGGGGGCCGGACTGCTAAGTATGGGCATCAGCTGCGGCGATATGTCCATGGAAGGACGCGACAAAATCGCCATTCTTTCCAAAAACCGTCCCGAGTGGCTGATGCTCGATCTCGCGGTACAGCAAATAGGCGCAGTCCTTACGCCGGTATATCCCACCATCAATGTAAATGAGCTGGAGTTTGTGTTGAATGATGCCAATGTGAAAATGGTATTTGTAAATGATGAAGACGGGTACAACAAAGTGATGAGCATCAAGGATCGCATTCCATCCGTACGCGCTATTTTTTCTTTTGAACATGTAACCAACGCAAGGCACTGGAAAGAGGTAGTCAGTGCGGCTTCGCCGGATACCATTGCTAAGATTCCGGCGATTGCCAACAGAATCGGCTATGAAGATCTCGCCACCATCATTTATACATCGGGTACAACGGGTACGCCCAAAGGTGTTATGCTCAGTCATAAAAATATCCTGAGCAATGTTACCTCCAGCATACCCTGCTTTCCCCCGGGTGAAAACCTGCGGGCACTGAGTTTTCTTCCGCTCAATCATATTTTTGAGCGCATGGTAAGCTATCTCTACCTGTTCAAAGGAACTTCCATTTATTACGCCGAAAGCCTGGATACCATTGGTGAGAACCTGAAAGAGGTGCAGCCACATTTGTTCACCACGGTGCCCCGTTTGCTGGAGAAAGTATATGAGCGGATCATGATCAAGGGCAGCGAGCTGTCGGGTCTTAAAAAGAAATTATTCTACTGGGCGCACGATCTTGCGGAGAAATTTGAAATCAATCAACCACAAAGTACCGGCTACCGATTGCAGCTGGCCCTGGCAAATAAACTCATCTTCAGTAAATGGCGGGAAGGCCTGGGTAATCGGGTAATGTGTATCGTTACAGGGGGTGCAGCCTGCCAGGTTCGTCTTATCCGCATCTTCACCGCTGCAAAAATACCAGTGATGGAAGGATACGGTCTTACCGAAACCTCACCCGTAATCAGCGTGAACAGGTTTGAAGTGACCGACAGGAAGTTTGGCAGCGTGGGTCCGCTGATTGAAAATGTAGAAGTAAAAATTGCAGAGGATGGCGAAATATTGTGCAAGGGTCCGAATGTGATGATGGGGTATTACAAACGGCCGGACTTAACAGCAGATGCGGTGACCGACGGCTGGTACCATACGGGTGATATTGGTGTGCTTGACGGAAGATTTTTGAAGATTACCGATCGGAAGAAAGAGTTGTTCAAAACCAGCGGCGGCAAATATGTAGCACCGCTGCCGATCGAGAATAAATTAAAGGAATCGATGTTCGTGGAGCAGGTAATGGTAGTAGGTTCCGAGCGAAAATTTGTAGGCGCACTCATCGTTCCTTCATTTCCCAATTTGAAGGATTGGTGCCGGCAAAACAATATAGCCTATACGACCAATGACCAGATTATTTTGAATCCTGCCGTTATAGCAATGTACAAGGAGCTGGTGGAAAGCTTCAATAAATTCTTCAACCATGTAGAGCAGATCAAAAAATTTGAATTGCTGCCCTGGGAATGGAGCATCGATACCGGTGAGCTCACGCCTAAGATGAGCCTTAAGCGCAAGGTGGTGATGGAAAAATACCGCGACGCTGTAGAACGGATCTATGCTGGCTCCTGACGATTTATGATTGCCCGCTCACCGCTTGTGTGCGCGTCAGCTCTATATCCGGAATAGATGTATCCGTTAGTTTTACTTTTCCTCTTTCTTTTCTGATCACGCGGGAATACAAAGAAATTTCACGGTCGAACAAAAACCGCAGGAACAACTTTGTCCAGGAACGATGGTAGATAAGTCCGTCGTAATGCTGTCCGCCTGTTTTCCTCACCTGGGGTAGTTTGTTCCAGGGCACTGAGGGAAAATCATGGTGCTCGTTGTGATAGCCCACGTTGAAAGCTACCGTATTCAGCGGACCATAATAACTATACGTTTCTTGAATGGGGTCACAGGTAAGATAATGTTCCTGGATCCAGCGGCCGCCCAGCGGGTGTAAGCCCACCGAGAAGAAAAAGCTGAACAGGAGGAACAGGATTGCTTTTATTCCCCAGAACTTCCAAATGACAGCAATGAATAAAACCTGCAGGGCAAAATTGGTCACTACCCATTTGTCCATCGGTTTGATTTCTTTCAGTCTGGATATCCTGAATATCTGCCACAATGGATAAAACAAAAGCCAGATGACTTTCCCGAAAAAGTTATTGTTGATCAGTCGGGCTTCCCATTCATTGGGCAAATCAGCATCCAGTTCGTGTACACCCTGGAAGGAATGGTGTTTGATATGGTAGCGCTCAAAAGAGATCGAGCTGGGAAAAAGCTGGGGCAGATTTGCGATCATACCCGCCCAACGGTTGGCCGCGCGGTTTTTAAACAGCAGGTGATGTGCGCATTCGTGAATCATTACAAACAACGCATGGTCGGCAAATGCACCCAGCAAATAAGCGGCGCCAACTACCAGCCACCATGACTGATCCCGCAATAAAAACGCGCCCAGCACCTGGAAGGCCACAAGCCCGAGGATAATAAAAATGGTGTTCGGGTTTTTACCGATGAGCTGCCGCATTTCGGGATGCTCCTTCAAAATCTGGCGGGTACGGAGGCGATGCGGCTCTGGTTCGTTCGAAAAAGTAAATGCGTTTTTCCTGGACATATTTATATGTGTAGTAGTAACAATTTTAAGGCGGTCAAGATACAGGTTTCTGTGTAAAAACCGTGTTTTTGTTTGAGCAGCCCAACCGTAGGAAAAGAGGTGCTTATCCCTTGCATTATACCCAAAAAAAACCGCCTGTAGAAACAGGCGGTTGATGATTAAAACAGCTAAACGATACTTATTTGAAAAATAATTTGATGATTTCTTTTTCGTTGGTCGACTGGTTCACCACCACCAGGTAGTACAGGCCCGATGTAAGGGAAGAAGAGCGCTGAATGGTTTGAACATCGCCGGGATGCACTGAATATTTATTACGGAAGACGGTTTTTCCATCGGCACTCAG
>JAGWTK010000644.1 GCA_028876035.1 Bacteroidota bacterium | reverse complement strand
TGATGCCTGTTTTCAGGTAAAGACTGAGACCGTGGTAGGTAAACGGACTTTTAGTAAGCAGGTTGGCCATACCATTGATGGCATTCATGCCGTAGAGTGCAGAAGCGGCGCCGGGCGTGATCTCCACGCTGGCGATATCCAGTTCGGTTGGACCGATGGCATTACCCAGCGGTACGCCCAGTGTAGCGGCCTGCATGTCTACCCCATCTACCAATTGCATAAAGCGAAAGTTGTTGGGGATATTGAAGCCACGGGTATTGGGCACTTTGAATGTTAAGCTGGAAGTCGTCATCTGCACTCCCTTCACGGTTTCGAGGGCATCATAAAAGCTGGGAGCAGCTGCTTCGCGGATGGCACGGATATCCAGTTTCTGAATGGCAACAGGGGAGCGTAAAATGTTTTCGGCCACCCGTGACGCCGTTACCACTACCTCGTTACCGAGTAAGGTTTGCGTCACCAGTTCTATTTGCAGATCGGAGCCCAGTGACCTCACTTCGAACTCCTGTTCTTTAAAACCAACGGATGAGAACACAAGGGTAAAAGGGAGTTTAGCTTTTGTGCGGAGTTTGAAATCACCGTCTTTGTTGGTAATCGTTCCCGCGACCGTTCCTTTCACCTGCACGCTTACGTCGCCCAGCGGTTGTTTGTTTTCCTGTCCGGTTACTTTCCCGGAAATTTCAATCAGTGAGTTGTTTTCCTGGGCAATGAGCGGCTGGAATCCCAGCAGCGCAGCGATTAAAAGAATGATTTGAGTTTTAGTATGAGCAGTATGTTTGGATTGCATGCGTTGGAATTGAGAGCGTTTTTAATGTCTATCGATTTGGTAGACTAATAAATCAAAAAAAAGGATGTTCAGTTTGTGTTCCTCAACATCGGTGGGCTTGACGCATCATTGTGTCTGATTTATTTAGTCCGCAAATATAGGGACTGGTATTTAGTCTACAAAAATAGTAGGGTAATTTTTGAATTATTGCTTAGTGCAACAGATGGGCGACGTTATTATACGCTTTCCAAAGTGTAAAGCCGCTGGTTAAGATGACCAGCAGGCCAACAGCCAGGAACATGGTTTTCATGGGCAAAATACCTACCAGGCGGGCCGCAATGGGGGCGGCGATCAATCCGCCAATGATCAGGCCGGCCACATCGGCGATGGGGATGTGTTTTAGAAAGATAAAAAAGGTGACTGCACTACAAAACACCACAAAAAATTCGGCCAGGCAAACAGAGCCGATCACATAACGTGGGTTTCTCCTTTTGGCCAGCAGGGTGCCCGTTACAAGTGCACCCCAGCCCCCACCTGCAAAAGCATCCATGAACCCACCTACCGAAGCCAGCCAGCCCGCTTGTTTTACCTTGTTGTCGTATTGCTTTTTCCGAAAAGCTTTCTTGATAATATAGTAACCGAGGTAGATGGTATACAGACTGAGCGGTATCCGAACCCAGTGTGCGTACTTCTGGAAAAAGAAGGCCAGTGATGCGCCAATCACGGCACCCACAATACCGGGTATCACCAGTGCGCGGAATAATTTTTTATTGATATTGCCGAAGCGGTGGTGGCTGTAACCCGAAACGCCGCTGGAGAAGGCCCGGGCTGCGTGCACGCGACTGCTTACGATAGCAGGGGGTACGCCTACTGCGAGCAGGAACACCGTTGAAATTGTTCCGTAACCCATGCCCATCGAGCCGTCGACCATCTGTGCCAAAAAACCAGTTAACAGCATCATGCCAAAAAGGTGTACGTCGATGGCATGTGGACCTTCGGTGACCATGGCCGCAAGCTTGCTGAAGGGAATAACCGAACCGAGAAACATACATACGAGGCAGGCGAGACACCAAAGTACAATTTTCGTCCATTGTTTCCCGTTACTACCTGCATCCTCCAAGGTAGCTTGTTTTGCTGCCAGTACTTTCGTCAGCTCATCCAGCTGTTTCACTTTCTCCGTAAAATCGCCCTTCAGTTCCTGGCGAATCTGCTGCATATTGTTCAGCACGCTGTCGATCTCTTCCGGGATCAATTCATTGAGCTGCTCGCGCATGCGCTTGGCGATGGTGGGTGATTTGCCATTGGTTGAAATGGCGATTTTCAAATCACCTTTCTGCACAATTGAACCTAAATAAAAATCGC
>JAGWTK010000643.1 GCA_028876035.1 Bacteroidota bacterium | reverse complement strand
GCTGAAATGTTACTTGATGAAAAGGTAGATCTGCTTTTCAGGGAGCTAAGGCAGCAATTCGATGCGATCATAATTGACTCCGCGCCAGTTGGGCTGGTGAGTGATGCCATCACCTTAGGGAAACATGCCAGCGCATGTGTGTACATCGTTCGGCACAATTACACATTTAAAAAACAGGTGAAGCTTATCGATGATTTGTATAACTCGCAGAAGCTTCCACACCTGTCTATAATTATCAATGACATAACGGCCAGCGGAGGATATGGGTACTACGGCTATGGTAGCAGATCATACGGGTATGGCTATGGATATGGATACTTTGATGAATCAGGGGCGAACAAGAACAAGCCCGCTTCGATGCTGGGAAAAATATTTTCTGTCTTTAAAAGTAAGCGTTAGTGTACAAAGAGATAGTAGGGTTTATACGGGCAGCTTTTCAACAGCCTGAGGGTTTTATCGCGTTGCATGAGCCGAAATTTCTTGGCAACGAGAAAAAATACCTGGTTGATGCAATCGACTCAACCTATGTTTCCTCTGTTGGACAATATGTAAACCGATTTGAAGAACAGATGAAGCAGATCACTGGCGCTTCACATGTGGTAGCAGTCGTGAACGGCACCTGTGCACTTCATCTTGCCCTGCTGCTTGCAGGCGTAGAACCCGGCGAAGAGGTGATTACGCAGCCACTTACTTTTGTCGCAACAGTCAACGCCATTAAGCATGCCAATGCTTCACCTCATTTTGTGGATGTGGACAAGGATACACTTGGCCTTTCGCCGGAAAAGCTGCGAATACAACTGGCGGCCGTCGCCCAGGTAAAAGATGGCAAATGCTTCAATAAAATCACCGGGCGCCGTATTGCTGCCTGTGTGCCCATGCATAGCTTCGGTTTCCCATTGCGGATCGATGAGGTAATTGAAATTTGCAGTCAATACCATATTCCAGTCGTGGAAGATTCAACAGAATCGCTCGGTGCATCTTACAAAGGTCGGGCTACCGGCACATTCGGATCGCTGGGTACCTTCAGCTTCAACGGAAATAAAACTGTCACGTCGGGAGCAGGCGGAGCAATCATTACAAACGATGAAGTGCTGGGAAAAAGAGCAAAGCACCTGAGCACCACTGCTAAATTGCCCCATGCTTGGGAGTTCGTTCACGACGAAGTTGGCTACAATTACCGCATGCCCAACCTCAATGCAGCCCTTGCCTGTGCACAACTGGAGCAATTGGAATCCTACATAAGAAATAAACGCAGCCTGGCCGCTGAATACCGTTCTTTTTTTAAAGAAAGAGGAATACCGTTTGTTGATGAAATAGCGGGTGCGTCTGCCAACTATTGGCTTTGTACTATCCTGCTCAAAGACCGTGCAGACCGGGATGCATTTTTAGAATATGTCAATGGCCGGCAGGTGATGTGCAGGCCGGCCTGGACCTTGATGACAAAGCTGGACATGTTCAAAAATGATGTTGCCGGCGATTTGACCAATGCCAGCTGGCTTGAGGATCGAATAGTGAACATCCCTTCAAGTGTAAGGCCACCCCTTTAATCGCTTTTATCAAAAAAAGAAATATCATATTAATCGGTGGCGGTGGCCATTGTGCGTCTGTCATCGACGTGATACAAAGTACGGGTATGTTTCGGATCACGGCCATTCTCGATCGGCCGGAGAAGTTCGGAAGCAACCTGTTTGGCATTCCTTTCACCGGCACAGATGAAGACCTTGACCATGCAAAAAAGCAGTGCGACTGTTTTGCCATTGCGGTCGGACAAATAAAATCAGCCGATACCCGTAAGGAGATTTTTTTGCGGCTGCGCGCCATCGATGCGGCCATTCCAGCCATTGTATCGTCCTCGGCTGTGCTTTCACCACATGCAACTATTGGTGATGGAACCATCCTGTTTCACCGGGCAGTCGTGAATGCAGGTGCCAGGGTAGGAGAGAACGGAATCATCAATACAGCAGCTCTGGTAGAACACGATGCGGTGGTAGGTAATCATTGCCATATCTCTACTGCGGCTGTTATCAATGGACGGGTGTTGGTGGGCGATGACTGTTTTATTGGCAGCAATGCAACGGTGGTCCAGGGAATAAAAATAGGGCCCGGTGCCATTGTAGGCGCAGGCAGC
>JAGWTK010000106.1 GCA_028876035.1 Bacteroidota bacterium | reverse complement strand
AAATCGCGCACTCCACCAGAAGCTGCTGAAGCTGCGTATTGAACACGATTACACTGAACGACCAGGCATGCACAACGCGCAATACTGGCGAAACAGTATCGATTACCACCTGGTATTCTTCAAAAAGTTTTTCGACAAAACACCTGTTGCTGCAGAAAAGGGGAAAGACGAAGCAGAATAGAAAGAAGATTATAACAAACAGGTACCCGATTCAATCCTGGCAACATACGCTTTGAGGGTTTTACCCTTTGCTGCCGTATAAGCGGCAGCAGCACCGGCAATCAGTGCATCAACCGCCCCCTCTTCTACCAGGTTAATGGTACATCCACCAAAACCACCACCCATCATGCGTGCACCCAATACGGCAGGCTTATCCCGCACATAGTCCACGAGGAAATCAAGTTCAGGGCAACTTACTTCATACATTGTACTGAGGCCTTCGTGCGACTGGTACATGCGTTTGCCAAAGGCGCGCAGGTTGCCTGCTTCCAAATCACGGCAAGCGTTGAGCAGCCGGTTATTCTCTTCAATCACGTAACGGCAGCGGCGATATACCAGCTCATCTGCCGGCTTTACACATTCGTCGAGCATCGCGAGATCCACATCACGTAAACTGGTCACATTTCCGTAACGCTGTTGTACCAGCGCAACACCCGTTTCACACTGGATGCGACGTACATTGTATTCTGTACTGCCCAGGGAATGCTTTACGTTGGTGTCCAGGAGCAGCACCTTGATGCCGTCCATATTGAATGGCTCGTATTCATAGGCGAGCGAACGGCAATCCAGCTTTATTACGTGATTGTATTTCCCAAAAACGCTGGCAAACTGATCCATGATCCCGCATTGCACGCCCACGAACTGGTTCTCTGCGCGCTGTGCCAGCTTTACAATGCTTAGTTTGTCCAGGTTGGCTACATACAATTTATTCAGCGCAAATGCCACGGCACATTCAACGGCAGCGGAAGAGGAAAGGCCGGCCCCGATAGGAATATCGCCCGTCAAGGCTGCATCAAAGCCGCCTACCGCAATACCTGCCAGCAGAAACTGCTGCACTACGCCCAGGATATAATTCGGCCAGCTCATATCGGCAGAAGCGTTGATATTATCCGTGGTGCAATGATAGCGCTCCTCCATGTCAACCGAATACAAATGAATCTCCTGGTCGGCCCTGGGCGTCATGGCCACATAGGCCGCTTTGTCGATTGCCGCAGGCAATACAAAGCCGTTGTTATAATCGGTATGTTCACCAATGAGGTTGATTCTTCCGGGAGAACGTGTGATGACCGTTTCCGGCTGTATGTACGCGCGCAAATTATCCGGTATACGGTAAGACCCTGCGCGCAAATCCGAAGACTGTTCCTGTTGTTTATTCATGATAGCCCTGCCGGGTTGCATAGTTAAAACAAAATGGTCAATTCCGGCACGTACAGGCCTTAAAAATCGCCAGGCTCGACTATTCTGCTTCCAGCAGGAAGAACTGATAGGGTGCCACCACCAGGTATTCATGGTCGAAACCAACTTTCAGCTGTTCTTCTCTCCAGTGGTCGTACAGGACGGCGGGCGGATTGCCATATTCTTTGAAAAGGTACCAGGTGAGGTAGGCCGGACGGTCGCTGAAATTGAATACGCAAAACAAGCGCTTGCCGGCATAACTGCGGAGATAACCAGCCACATGAATATTATGGGGCGAAAGCCATTGCAGGTTTTTATAGTCGCCGGTTTCTTTCAGTGATGCGCGGATCGACAATAGCTTCCTGGTCGCATCGAATACCCGCTGCTCTGTTGTGCCCGGTTGTTCTGCGCGTTGGTTTTTATTCCAGTCAATCACCGGCCGGTGCATCCAGCGGTTGTCGTAACTCTTTCCGGGATCCTGCAGGTAGGAGTAGTCATTAGTATAGCCCATCTCATCTCCATAAAACAGCATGGGCAGCCCGCCAATGAAGAAACTATGCGCCTGCATCAAAATAATTTTATCAATGGAAAGCGCGATCGCCTGTTCATTGTTTTCTGCCATTGCTTTTTCCAATCCGCACAATGATGCCAGCGAACCGCTGATACGTGCATCCTGTGTTTTTGGATTTACGGAGAACAAAGCACCGCGGGCGGGTGAGCCGGGGTATTCACCAGAGTAATATTCTTTCAAAAATTTCCGGTGTTCCCAGGCGTTAAAACCTGCATTCCGAATCATGTAATCGTCATAGCCCAGGCCAATATCGTCATGACAGCGCGTATAGGAAATCCATGAAGTGCCGTAAGGTTTTTGCAGGAGTTCATGCTGCGCTGCTAACATCACCCTGGTATCACCGGTTGCGAGCGCATCCCACTGCAATGCCATTTGGGTGGCGTTATAAGCAAAGTCACATTCACGCGCTGTATACATTCCGTTTCCAAAATACTTCATGATTTCAGCGGGCGCTACGATGGCTTCACCCAGGAGGGCCATGCCGGGAGCCGCAACCTGCACACATTGCTTGATCAGGCGAAGAATCGCGTGCGCCTGCGGCAGGTTCTGGCAGGTAGTGCCCGGTTCTTTCCAGATAAAAGCCGGAGCATCGATGCGCAGCAGGTCCACGCCCAGGTTCGAATAAAAGAAAATATTCTCCAGCATGGATACCAGCACGGCCGGGTTGGTATAGTTCAGATCCCACTGGTAATGGTGAAACACCGTCATCACCCATTTGCCGCATTCGTTCGACCAGGTAAAGTTGCCCGGTGCGCTTTCGGGAAATATTTCGGGCATGCCCGCATCAAACATATCAGGCAATACCCGGTCGTTGTACATATAATAATAATCCTGGTAAAAAGGATCTCCCTGCTTTGCCTTCCCGGCCCATTCATGCCTGTGTGATGTATGATTAAGTACGATATCGATCATCAGGTACATGCCCGCAGCATGCATCTTTTGCCGCAGGGCCTGCAGATCTTCGAGTGTACCAAAGCGGGGATCCACTTTCCTGAAATCAGAGACTGCATAGCCACCATCGCTTTCGCCGGCCGGACTTTCAAACACCGGCATCAAGTGTAAAAAATTTACACCCAGCTTTTCAAAATAGGAAAGTTTGGAAGCCAGTCCCTGCAGGTTTTCCGAAAATCGGTCTACATACAAACTCATCCCCGCAATGGTATTGCTCAGGAACCAGGGCTCCGGTACTTTTTCTTTCTCAGCATCGCGCTGCCGGAGCGCAGGATCCCTGTGTGCATAAGCCGCGGTAATGGTGGCCAGCAATTGCTGAAAGCCGACCGAAGCCGCCGGATGGTTTCCATAGAGTTCCTTGTACAATGCATCAATTGCCGTGGCATTTGCCACAAAACGGGTATGAAATGAAATATCTTTCCCGCCGATATCCAGTTTCTTGTTGAGCAGCGACTCATTAATTTGCTGGTGCAAACTGTAATTATACACGTCAATATTGTTTCCTAATTAAAAATCTGGTTATTCAGGTGTTTGAAAGCTTCCATCGCACCGAGGTATTCACAGGTACGCGCGCCTGCTTTGTTTCCATTGGTTACCACCTGTTGCCATTGCTCCAATGTCATTTGCCGGATGGCTGGCAGATCTTTATCGCTTAACTGGTACAATACCGCCCCTACGAATGCATCACCTGCACCAGTTGTATCCACCGGCTTCACCGGAATGCTGGGAATAATATAAGTGCTGTCTTTGTAGCCCAGCAGGGTGCCCTCTTTCCCAAGCGTGATGGTAAACACGGCTTTTGTTTTCTCCAGCAGCACCGCCGCGGCGTCCGCCAGCGTTAAGCTTCCGGTAATAAGAATGGCTTCTTCATCGCTCAGCTTAAAGAAATGGCAGCATTCCAGAAAGTTCCATGATTGATCGATGAACGACTGGCGATCATCCTTAAACAGCAGGTGCCGGTAATTGGGATCGAAACTGATGAAGATGTTCTTCTGCAGCGCCTTCTGCAGCAATCCCTGGTAGGCCACCTGTAATGGACCGGGTAAGAAAGCCGTGGCCGACCCGAAATGAATAATTGATACGCCCTCCAGGTCGATGGCCTCTATCTCCTGGCGGCTGAGTTGACCATCTGCACCACGGTTAAATACAAAATCGCGCTCCCCATCCAGCATCAGCGAAACAAAGGCGAAAGTGGTAAAGTAATTATCGTCCTTCAGCATCCATTTGGTTGACACACCAAAATCTTCCATCACATCAACCAACAGTTGACCGAAAGGATCATTGCCCACTTTGGCAGCCAGTTCCACCTGTCCGCCCAGCGCCGCGATCGCAGCAGCCACATTGGTGGGTGCACCCCCTGGTTTGCTGAGGAAATGTTGTCCTTTTGATAAGGGACTACCCTTGTCGGTACATATCATATCTATCAAAGCCTCGCCAATGCAAAGAATTTTCATATCGATTGTTTTTAGTGGCCTCCGCCCATGGGCATTTCAATATCCAATGCCGGTTCGACTTCGTTCTCTTCGTGAACACTCGGCTTAATACGCATCGTGGCAATGGCCGCCAGCAGGAGCAGCACTGCAGCAAACCAAATGGCATTAGAAGGATTATCACCCAGGAAATGTTTATAGATGTAGCCGAACGATAAAGTTTGTAAAATCATCGGCACAACTATCATCATGTTAACGATACCCATGTACACACCGTATCGTTCTCTCGGAATACTGTTTACCACCATGATGTACGGAACCCCCATCATGCTGGCCCAGGCTACACCAAACCCGATCATCGGCGCAAATAATAGGTATTTATTCGCAATGAGCGGGAGAATAAACAGCGATAATGATGCCAGTGCCAGGCAGGTGATGTGAACGTATTTCGCCGTGAACTTTTTGGCCAATCCTACGAGTGCAAAGGCCGATAAAAACGTAACAATATTATAGGCACCGTTTACCAGTCCTGTCCACCCCACAGCTTCTTCATACAACATGGGATTTGCAGAAGCGGTAGTATGCCAAACTGATTTTGCAATACTATGGGAAATGAATTGCCAGTAACAGAACATGGCATACCACTGGAAAAGATAAACCAGGGCGAGCTGCCACAATACCGCCGGCATGGCACCAATGGCTGCAAATATTTCTTTGATGGGTTCCAGTATACCGCCCTTGTGTAAGCGCAGTTTTTCAAGTTCCTCTGTCGTTGGTGGAATCTCGGGTGTTTTATAAACGCTCCAGGCCACAGACGCGATGGAACAGAAGGCGCCTACCATAAACGAACCATATACCCAACTGGGAATACCCCGCTCTGTTCCGTCTACCAGTGGCTCATCATGCATCCACCGCTGAAAGAAATAGAGCGACACATTTGCAAGCGTAATACCAAGTCCCGTAAAAAAGCTCTGGGTGAGAAAGCCCAGCGCACGTTGAGAAGAAGGCAGTTTATCGGCAATAAACGCACGGTAAGGCTCCATCGCCGTGTTGTTGGCAGCATCGAGTATCCAAAGCAAACCCACCGCCATCCAAAGAGCCCGACTAAACGGAAACGCAAACAAACAGAGGCTGCAAAAAATAGCACCGATCAAAAAGTAAGGCTTTCTCCGGCCCCAGCGGGGATGCCAGGTCTTGTCGCTCATCGCACCAATCAATGGTTGAATCAGCAGGCCCGTCATGGGTCCGGCTAAATTCAACAAAGGCAGTTCTTCCGGCTTCGCATGCAAAAAAGTATACAATGGATTGATGGCTGTCTGCTGTAAACCAAAACTGTACTGGATCCCAAAGAACCCAACGTTCATGTTTACGATTTGCCAGAACGACAAACTGGGTTTGGTAATAGTCATAAGCAAGCGGTTTGGCCGTCTATTGTGTATTTTTAACACAGCGGCATTCAGGGGCAATAAATATAGGATGAAAATGCCAGTAACCACCGTCCTGCTCAACTTGTTTTGGCAAACCCTGGTCAACTCATGAACGAACACTCATTCGTATCTTGCAGCCCTAATGGCAAGATTATGATCAGCGAAGTATTAAAAGCGCTCTCTATACAGGCAGTCAACGAAGGGATCTCTACCGGGAAGCATTGGTTAAAAGGGATCGGCGGACATATTGATTCTTATTCGCCTGTGGATGGTCAACGGATTGCGTCGGTCACCGTTGCAGACAAGGATTCCTACGAACAGGTGGTAGCCACTGCACAAAAAGCTTTTGCTGAATGGCGTCAATGGCCCGCTCCCAAAAGGGGCGAAATCGTCCGGCAAATCGGGCAATCCCTGCGTGAACACAAGCACGCTCTCGGGCAGCTTGTATCCTGGGAGATGGGCAAAAGCCTGCAGGAAGGATTGGGTGAAGTACAGGAGATGATCGATATCTGCGATTTTGCGGTTGGTCTTTCCCGTCAGTTGCACGGACTCACCATGCACAGCGAAAGACCCGGTCACCGGATGTACGAACAGTACCACCCGCTCGGCATCGTGGGTATCATCTCGGCATTTAATTTCCCGGTTGCAGTTTGGAGCTGGAACAGCATGCTGGCCTGGGTTTGCGGTGATGTGTGCATCTGGAAGCCCAGCGAAAAAACGCCGCTTTGCGCAGTAGCCTGCCAGCATATCGCCGCTAAAATCTTTGCTGAAAACGGGGTACCGGAAGGCGTTAGCTGCCTGCTTACGGGCAACCGCGATGCAGGTGAATGGCTCAGCGCCGATACGCGTGTACCTTTGATTTCGGCAACAGGTTCAACCCGCATGGGTAAGGCAGTGGGCGCCGCGGTTGGTGCGCGCCTGGGAAAAAGTTTACTGGAACTTGGTGGCAACAACGCCATTATCATTTCGAAGGAAGCCGACCTCGACATGTCATTAATCGGTGCGGTGTTTGGCGCAGTAGGAACGGCCGGACAACGATGTACGACCACCCGCCGCCTGATCATCCATGAAGCAGTGTACGATGCATTCCGCGGGAAACTGGTGAAAGCGTACCAGCAATTAAAAATCGGTAACCCGCTCGATACACACAACCACGTGGGGCCGCTGATCGACAAAGACGCTGTAAAAAACTACCTCTCCGCCATTGAGCAATGCAAGGCAGAAGGTGGCAAATTCGTGGTGGAAGGAGGCGTATTGACCGGGGCTGGCTTCGAAAGCGGTTGTTACGCGAAGCCCTGTATAGCAGAAGTGCAAAACAATTTTGCCATCGTACAGCACGAAACCTTTGCCCCGATTCTCTACCTCATCAAATACAAAACGATGGATGAAGCCATCGCCCTGCAAAACGGTGTTCCGCAGGGTTTATCTTCGGCCATCATGACGCTCAACCTGCGCGAGGCAGAACAGTTCCTGTCCCAGGCCGGCAGCGATTGCGGGATTGCCAACGTCAACATCGGCACCAGCGGCGCTGAGATCGGAGGTGCATTCGGGGGCGAAAAAGAAACCGGCGGCGGGCGCGAAAGTGGCAGCGATGCCTGGAAAGTATATATGCGGCGTCAGACAAATACCATCAATTATAGCAAGCATCTTCCGCTCGCACAAGGCATCCAGTTCGACCTCTAAGTGGTTTTGCTGAGGGGAACGGGCAAAATAAAAGCAGCCAAAAAACGTTGATCCAGTATTCATAAAAGCTCCTTTAAGAACAGTCCTATGCCAAAAAACTGCTTGTTCCTTGTTTTGCTGTTGTTAGCGGCCAGTTCCTATGCACAGGTTAAAATTGGGATCATTGGCGGACCGCAATCGGCCAGCATCACGGAAACAAACAGTATCGCAGGCTGGCAAAACAATACCGGCCGTTTCTATACCAACAAAAGCGGTATTCATGCGGGTGTAATGGCACAGATTCCATTCGGAAGCGAATCCCGGTTCTTTTTTATGCCGGCCATTACCTACTCCGAAAAAGGAAGAAATTTCAGCAAATACCTCACAACACAGTCAGCAGACACAGTATTCTCTTACAAAACGACCTCCAGCCTGCTTACGCAATACATCGAACTACCGCTGAACATTGGTGTAAAACTACCGCTGTCAAAATCCCGTAAAAACAACTTTTTGATCAGCGCCGGTCCTTACCTCTCGCTCTTCTATAACGGTAAGTATACCCTCAACCAGAACGACCAGGTTTCTGACAACACCGGTGTTATCCATATTGAAAAAGTGAACAAGACCACGGTACTCGAAGTCGGAAAAAAAGACGATAGCTACCGCACTTTTGGTTATGGCGCCAATGCCCGCGCCGGTTTTGAACTGGGCAATGTTACCCTCACCGGCTTTTACAGCCTGGGGCTCGACAATCTCTATTATGCCCCTTACAAAGGAACTTTTCACCATAAGGTGTATGGTGCCTCTTTGGGCATCTGGCTCGGACAAACCAAAGAAGTCGTGGTAGTGAAAGACAAAGATCACGACGGCGTACCCGATAAAACAGATGCTTGCCCGCTCGAACCCGGCACTGCCATCACGAATGGTTGTCCGGATAAGGATGGCGACGGCATAGCAGATAAGAACGATAAATGTCCTGATGTAGCCGGCCTCGTTAAATACAATGGATGTCCTGTTCCCGATACAGATGGTGATGGGGTTAACGATGAACAGGATAAATGCCCAACTGTAAAAGGTTTGGCCAAATACAATGGTTGCCCGGTTCCCGATACCGATAAAGATGGTATCGACGATGAAAATGATAAATGTCCCACAGCGGCAGGAACTGCAAAATACAATGGCTGCCCAATACCTGATACAGATGCTGATGGCATTAATGACGAGCTAGATAAATGTCCTACCGTGGCAGGCGTGCCCGATAACAACGGTTGTCCCGTTATCAAAGAAGAAATCCGAAAACAGGTTGCTTTTGCCGCGCAGAACATTTTCTTTGCCACCAACAGTGCCACCCTGCTGAGCAAATCCTTCGAACCACTTAACAGCGTTGCGAAGATCCTTGAAGAAAATCCTGATTTGCAAATCGTGATTGATGGATACACCGACAATACCGGCTCTCTTGCCACCAACATGGCTATCTCTGCAAAACGTGCTGAAGCGGTGAAAGCTTATCTTGTTGGCAAAGGCGTTCCGGAAAGCCGGCTGAGTGCAGCAGGCCACGGACCTGCCAATCCCATTGGCGACAATAAAACTGCAGCCGGTCGTACTCAAAACCGGCGTGTAGAATTAAAACTGAAACAATAAAAGCCGCCTTCGATTAAAAAAAATCCTAAAAGAGATTATCTTGACAACCTGAGCCGGAATTTTCCTGTTTAGGTAATTGTAACCGGCGCTGTTAAACACAACAGTGCCGGTGTCATTTTTTTTAACATTAACTATCATTTGAATGAAAGTATCACTGAGAACCTGGGTGGCAGGCACAATGATTTTGTTTACCCTGCATGCGGGCGCCCAGGGCAACAGTTTAAAGTCTGTACCCAAAGGCTGGCACCTGATGGACAAGGACAAGGACGGTTTCTATGGAATTAGCCTGGACAAAGCCTACGATTTTTTACAATCGAAAAAAATAAAAAGCAAAACCGTACTGGTTGCCGTTATTGATTCGGGGGTTGACACACTGCACGAAGATTTAAAAGGAATTTTATGGAAGAACCCGGGTGAAATACCTGGCAATGGGATCGACGACGATAAAAACGGCTATGTAGATGATGTATATGGCTGGAATTTTATTGGTGGTAAAGATGGCCGGAATGTAAAAGAAGATTCCTACGAAGGAGCCCGCGTGTACTACCGGTTCAAAGAGCTGTACAGCGGCAAAAAAGTAGACACCGCATCGATGAACGATGAAGAAAAAGAACAATACAAAATGTGGGACAGGGCAAGGGCCAATATTGAAGGCGGCGGAGAAGATGATGCCGATCCTGTTGACCTGGTGTTCCTGAGACGCGCACTCGATGCTACCCTCAAAAGCGATAGCGTGATGCAGGTGGTGCTGGGTAAAAAGCAATATACCGGCAAAGAACTGGACGAATATGTCCCCAAAAATGCAGATGAGTCAAAAGCTAAAAGTGCGTTCCTGTATTTGTACAAAGCGACCAAAAGCGATCTGGAAACAACCAATAAGGAACTGGCAGATGGGTTTACTGACTACGTGGTAGGCCAGGAAAGAAAAAAAGAAGCCGCTGAAAAAGCGCCACCCGCTTACAGGGCAGACATTGTAAAGGACAATGAAGCCGATATCAACGATAAATATTATGGAAATCCTGATGTAATGGCGGAAACGCCTTTTCACGGAACATTCGTTTCGGGTATCATCGGTGCGAACCGTACCAACAATGTTGGTGTGAAAGGCATCGCCGACAACGTACGCATCATGATGGTGCGCGCTGTACCCGATGGCGATGAGCACGATAAAGACATTGCCCTCGCCATTCGCTATGCGGTGGACAACGGAGCCAGTATCGTGAACATGAGTTTTGGAAAAAGCTTTTCGCCGGAAAAAAAGTGGGTAGACGATGCGGTGAAATATGCGGAAAGCAAAGGTGTGTTGCTGATACAGGCAGCCGGTAATGACTCAAAAAATGTAGACAGCACCGATAACTTCCCCAATCCACGCCTGAGGGCCTATCATACCACCGCCACTAATTATATTACGGTGGGCGCCAGCGGGGACCCGGCAGATCCACAGGAAGGCGGACTGGTAGCGGCTTTCAGCAATTATGGCAAGAACAATGTAGATGTGTTTGCACCCGGCGTAAAAATTTATTCAACGATGCCTGGCGGTAATAGCTATGGTAACTCACAGGGGACCAGCTTCTCCGCTCCCATTGTCGTGGGCACCGCGGCATTGCTGAAATCTTATTTCCCCAACCTCACCGCGCAACAATTGAAAGCGGTGATTGAAAAATCAGCCAAAGCAGTTTCCGTTAAAGTGAGGAAACCAGGCACCGATGAAATGGTTGACATGAGTACACTTTGCAAAACAGGCGGTTTGGTGAATGCCTACGAAGCGGTGAAAGCAGCCGCGGCGCTGGAAGCAGCGCCGGTGAAGCAGTTGCCGAAATCGAAGGTGGCGAAGCAGAAGAAAGG
>JAGWTK010000642.1 GCA_028876035.1 Bacteroidota bacterium | reverse complement strand
CGTCCCCGTTCAGCTTTACCTGCTGTTTCATCGTAAAGCCGGTGGAGTAGGTGGCGGCAGACAGGTACATGTTTTTCTTGGTGAAAGTAAAAAGCAGTGAAGCGCAAAGCCCTGCGATGGTACAGATAATGATTACCCATTTTTTTCGCAGCAGGGCATTGATAAAGAACATTAAGTCCATAGTAATTTTTTTTGCAGTCAGTTAACAGTTAAACTGGAGGCAACTGCTTTTCAGAGGATGGCAAAACTATCAAAAAAAACAGGAAACTGCCAGTACCCGCGTTTTCATACAACATTGATACAGGCGTCTTATACCGCAAATTAGTTGAAACTGCCGGCAGCAATATGCTGCAAACAGGTGAATGGTATTGGAGTGGCTGGAAGAACGACCGGGTTAACGGCAACGTTCGGGTACTTTCCAAGCGGATAATGAAAGGCTATACGAAGGGCTCAAAAATAATACTATTTTTCATAAATGGAAATATCCTAACATGTGTTCGTGGACGCCCCTGATAATTTCTGCTGCGCTGTACTAAGCATTTCTAAACTGCGTTTAACTTGCGGCCATAAACCGGCTGTTGAATGTTGATGACAATTCTTTTTTGGGGCCTTTGCGCTGTAGTGTTTTATACCTACGTCGGGTATGGACTTTTAATATGGCTACTGAATAAAATCAAACTTGCATTTCGCCGAAGCGAGGCTGAGCCGGTGGCCGGTTCATTTGAGCCCGCGGTAGCCCTCGTCATTGCAGCTTACAACGAAGAAGCTTACATAGAAGATAAAATCCAAAACACGCTGGCACTCAATTATCCTCAGGACAGGCTGGCGGTCTACTTTGTAACAGATGGGTCTACAGACAGCACCCCGGATATTGTCGCAAAACACCCTCAATTCCGTCTTTTGCACCAGCCGGGCAGAAATGGGAAGGCCGCGGCCATGAACAGGGCGATGGGGATAGTAAAAGAACCTTATGTTATTTTTTGTGACGCCAATACTACACTCAATCCAGAGTGCATCCGCGAAATCGTAAAGTGGTATGCCGATCCTAAAGTAGGGGCGGTGGCCGGTGAGAAGAAGATATACCAGCCCAGTAAAACCAAGGCAGCTTCGGCAGGGGAAGGCATCTATTGGAAATACGAATCTTTCCTGAAGCGACAGGATTCAAGATTTCATACAGTGGTGGGCGCGGCCGGTGAATTGTTCTCTTTACAAACTGCTCTTTATCACCCGATAGAGCAAAATTTGCTAATCGAGGACTTTGTTTTGTCGATGCGCATTGCGCGGCAGGGTTACCTTGTGAAATATGCGCCGGGTGCCTATGCACTGGAGACAGCTTCGGCCTCAATCCGCGAGGAGCAAAAAAGAAAAGTGCGGATCAGCGCCGGCGGATTCCAGTCGATGTGGTTGCTTAGAGATATATTAAACATATTCAAATACGGCTGGCTTTCTTTCCAATATATTTCACATCGGGTACTTCGTTGGTCTATTACACCTCTTTGCCTGCTGTTATTGTTGCCGGTAAACGCCTGGTTGGTTTGGCAAAGAGCCGGATTGATTTATGATTTGCTGCTTGTTATGCAACTGTTTTTCTACGCAGCCAGTCTGGTCGGGTGGTTCTTTGCAAATCGCGACATTAAAATAAAAGCGCTGTATATCCCATATTATTTTTTGTTTATGAATGTGTCTGTTATCTGGGGATTTAAGCGTTTTCTAAAAGGGCAGCAATCTGTTTTGTGGGAAAAAGCTGCGCGGGAGAAGCTGGTCTGAAAATTTACCGCTTTGTGGTATTGCAACTCTCGGAAGCAGGCGTTAGCTTTGCTCCGGGTAATGAAAATTTAATCGTGCGGTATTTGAATTGTTGAATTTGTTTGCTACTTTTACTCGGCGATAGCGTACACAATTTCTTCGCTGTACGTATTGCAATAGGAAAAACTTCTATATATCCTTCGAAGGTCCGTTTTCCTGCTGTCGCAGGTTTTTAATCCACCATCTTCCGGAACACATCGTTCACAAGTGATTCCCGTTCCATTACCCTATTATCACCGTACCCATCATCCAATTGCAGCCTATTGAAAAATTGAGTTTTTTAAAACTTAATTATTCAAAGAATGAAAAAAAAGATTTTAGCAATTGA
>JAGWTK010000641.1 GCA_028876035.1 Bacteroidota bacterium | reverse complement strand
GGAGTCAGTACCTTCATATATACCGGATGCACCCCAGCAGGGTGCATCTTTTATTTTGGTGGAAGGAGTGATAACATCGTATCCAGTGAAGCTTCATCGTCACTGTATTTTATCAGCCGCTGGTTGATTCCATAGAGAAACATGGATGGATACTTTGAGGGGCCGAAGCGCGGTATAAAATGGAACAAGCGATCCTGGAGGATCATAAAATTATTTTGCCTGGGAAGGTTGGGCGCAAATGTCTTAAAGAAGTCCTGTATATTCTCTTTTTTATCGAGGCTGAGCATATATACCCAGGCACCCCTGGTTTTTGGATAAAGTGTATTCAGCCGTTTGCAGGTACGCTGACAATGTTCACAACGCGTATCAAAAAAAATAAAGAAACTTGGCTTGCCCCGGCGAAGGTCTTTTCTACTAAAGGCCTGGTCTTTCATATTGTAGAAAGTAAAATCGGGAATACCGGTAGCCGGTGTCTGCGCCTTTCCGGGTAGCGTGGCAGAAAACAGCACGATTAGCAATAACCACCTCATATTAAAATAGCATTAGAAGATCCAAGATATACCAAAGCTTTCAAACGTAAACATGCGACCCAGATGCCCGTTTGTAAGCTGTTAACAAAGTTCCGCCCTATATTGCCGCATTATTTGCAACCCTTGCAACAATTAACCCCCGCATACTATTTTATCCGAACCGGTGTTCCGCTGCAGAAGATGCGACTGCCGGTGTTTCTGCTTTATACCCTTTTTTTCGTTGTACAGGTTTTCTTCAATTTTGACATTTGCGCAGCACAGCACCTGACCGGCAAACAACAAAAAGCTAAGTATGCCCATTCAACCATCCTGATTAAAAGAATCGGGAATACCAACAAACCGGTCCTTTCAAAATTCAGGCTCAACAAGCGTTACCAGCCATCCGCCCCTCCGGCGATAGCAGAATTCGCCATTGCCTTGCCTCAACAACCGATTGTTCGGCAGGTGCCTGCTTACCAGGATCCATTCCACAACGATCCCAACAACAACAGTACTTCGCTGCGCGGTCCACCCAGGCTTGTATAACGACAGTCCACAAGCTTTTTCACCTATTTAATTATTGTATGGTCACTTTCCATTTCCGGAAGTGCCTGTTGGGTATTTTATTAATAAGCCCGCTGGCGTCGCTGCAAACCCATGCACAGCAATTGCCCATCCGGCTGCAGCAACTCACCGACAGTGCACAACTCCATTTTCCTTCCCTGCTTCGGCGCAACGCATTGGCTGAAGCGGCCACATCGGCTATCACAGAATCAAAGCATGCTTTTCTGCCACAATTTCGCATAGCCGACGAGGTTACAACAGGCACCGACAATGCCGTTGCAGGTCCCTATTTTCCGATGGGCATTGTTCCGTCTGTATCGGGCGGCATCCGTGCCAGCAGCAACAACACAGCTATCGCCGGGAATACCGGGATCCTCTACGGTCAATATACGCTCGCTGATTTTGGTTACAGAAAGGCTTACCTCGAACGGTCTGTTGCTGATCTTGAGCTTTCGAAAGCAACCATAGGGCGCGACAAATACGATCTCAGTTATGAAGTAAGCCGCTGGTATTTTAACCTGGTTAAATTCCAGTACAAACTCGCGGCTGATGCAGAAAATAACCGTCGCTATGAAGCCATATTCAGTGTGATACGTGCGCTGAGCGCAAGCGGTATAAAAGCCGGTGCCGATTCTTCCCTGGCCCTGGCTGAATTATCGCGCAGCCGCATCACCTACCAGCAATCGCTGGCAGCTTTAGAGAACTGCCGGCTGCAACTAGCCTACTTAACGGGAATCGACAGCAGCCGGATCCAGGCCGACACCAGCTTTCTTACTGCAAGTCGTGCTTTGCAAACTGCCAGGGATACGGTTCATCCGCTGCTCAGCTATTACCAGGCTTTAACCAATAACAGCATGGCTGATCAACGTTTGGCTGCAACAGCATTCCGGCCCAAGGTATTTTTATTGGGTGCGGGATGGGCCCGTGGATCAGACATCGCTTACAACGATGTGTACAAATCGTTCGGCAATGGTTTGGGTTACCAGCGCTTCAACTATGCAGCGGCTATCGCCTTGCAGTACGATTTGTTTGGCGGCATCCACAAAAGAGATCGGTTGCATG
>JAGWTK010000640.1 GCA_028876035.1 Bacteroidota bacterium | reverse complement strand
TACAAGGTGTATGTGAACGTCGACAAAGCCAAAAAATCCATCTACAGTACCAAAGTACTCGATAAAAACGGTAACATTTATACCTACACCGTCAATAGTTTAAACGGTGCTGCCAATGCACCCGACCAAACTTTTGTGTTCGACAAAAGCAAATATCCCGGAGTAGAAGAAGTCGATCTTCGGTAATTCAGCGTTCCTGGTTTTTAGTTCATTGTTCATGGTGCTTCCCTGCAGCGTCCTCATCAATGCTGGCATCCTTCCATTAAGGGCTGCCTGTGACGAGACTGCGCAATCGCAGGAATTCGCACAGGAGAACCAACAACGCTGAACCATAAACTATGAACCGGAAGAGCCCCAGCGAAACGTCGACACATCCAATCCCGCAAGGTCCAGCACACGATCGGTCACCGTTGCCACCAGCTCGGGAATGCTCGCAGGCCGGCTGTAAAAGGAGGGGGTGGCGGGACAGATAACTCCTCCCGCGAGGGTTAGGGTTTCCATATTCCGGATATGTACAAGATTATAAGGCGTTTCCCGCACAACACAAACGAGCCGGCGTCTTTCTTTTAGAACTACATCCGCAGCACGGGTGACGAGATCATTGGAGATACCGGAAGCAATACGCCCCAGCGTTCCCATTGAACAAGGCACAATGATCATCGTGTTAAACTGGCCGGAGCCGGACGCAAAAGCGGCGTTAAAGTCGTGGGTATCGTACAATTTTGCAGGATACTTGTTGTAAGAATCGTCACCGATTTCGGTTTGCCAAACCATTTTGGCGTTGTCACTCATCACTACCGCCAGTTCAGACCATTGCTCACGGAGCGCAAAGAGTTTATCCAGCAGGGATTGGGCATAAACAGCACCGCTGGCACCGGTGATGGCAACGACAATTTTGTTCATGTGCGCTTCGTTTTATTGCAATAAACAAAAATACTATGTACCAGTTCATATTCGCCCTCATTATCGGCTTTCTGCCTGCATCTTCATCATTTAATGCCAGGCCAACCCCTGCCAGCGCAATCCAGTGGATGAGCCTTGCAGATGCCCGGAAAGCGCTGGAGACACAGAAAAAACCACTCCTGATAGATTTGTATACGGATTGGTGCGGCTGGTGCAAAGTGATGGACAAGAAAACATACAGCAACCCCAAGGTCATCGCTTATATCCAGGAACATTTTTATCCGGTCAAATTGAACGCCGAAACCAGGGAAACATTGAACTGGAATGATAAAACCTACCGTTACAACACAGGCATTAAGGCCAACGATTTTGCGGTTTTTTTAACGTATGGCCAGCTATCGTTCCCCACCACCGTCTTCATTCCCACCGATGGCAGTGGACCTCAGCCTGTTCCGGGATATTTATCGCCCAAAGACCTGGAACCGATTGTGCGCTATTTCGGCGATGGCAGGTTCGGAAAACAGCGCTTTGAAGACTATCAGCGCAGCTTCCAGCCCGAGTGGTAAACCTTGGCAAAGATTTTGGACAACACAGAATTGATTTTCATAGAATATTGGATTGAAACGGCCCTGATGTCTATCGGGGCTTTTTTTTTACCCCTGTGCAACCTTCGCCTTACATCAGTTGTCTGATGAATAGGTTTTTCATAGGATATTGGATTAAAGCGGGCTGGATGTCTATCCTGGCCCTTTTTTATTTTTATGGCTTCCTGTCCCGCACACTGCATCCGCGCATTCTCCGGCAATTGAGGCCAATCAACTAAGGCAACTGGGTAAAAAAATAATTTTTCGTGCAACTTTTTTTATTGGGTCAACATCTTATATTTGAATTTTCATAGGATAAGGTTTAATGGTTAATGGTATTTGATTAGTGCATCCCGCCGTAAGGCGGGATTTTTTTGTGCCCGCCCCGGCCCGGGCAATAAAAAACCCTCTCTTAAGAAGGGCTTTTTAGCGTATCGTATTGCAGAAATAATATTTTATCCTGCTTCAGCCATGTCAGGTATTTCAGCGGCGCGGTAGCTGCCTTCATCCAGTTTTTTCTTGGTTTCTGTAAACGCCCTGAGTGTATCTTCTATATCGGCGTCGGTATGTGCAGCCGTTGGAATGAGCCTGTAAATAATTTGCCCCCTGGGAATTACAGGGTACACTACAATGGAGCAGAATATGCCATAA
>JAGWTK010000105.1 GCA_028876035.1 Bacteroidota bacterium | reverse complement strand
GGGTTGAACGCCACATGGTTCACCTTGCCGCTGATAAGATCGTACTGGTACACCATCCGCGCCCAGCGGTTGCCGTTGCGGTTCATGATATTTTTGGTAAGCTCGCTGGTGCTGGCACCATAGTCCTGTAATAGTGTATCTACATTGCCATGGATATCGTAAGAATAAAAGGTAGCGGCATTGAAGTTGGTCGTACTGTAATCGTTGGTGATCGTCGTATACGCCACCCGGTTGCGCAGGTTGCGGGCCGTCAGCGGAATCGTGTTCGTATAAGGATAGGCCAAATCATAATAAGTCCTGGTCACTTGTTCCTTGCGGTTGGTGAGAGCCAATAACCACACATTCCTCAAAGAATCGTTCCTGCTGATATTATCACCCATCACACCATTGGCTGTGGTGTTGTTGAGTTGGCCGACTTCGTTGATACGTCCCAGGTAGTCATAGGTAGTATAGCTGTACTGCCGGTTGTTCTCGGTGGTGCTGGCATTTTTCTGTTTCAGGTTCTGGCTGAATACCAGTCGGCCCAACCTATCGTACCAGAACTTGCTCTGGCCCGCGTCGGGCGTGGATTGCACCACCACCTGGTTGAGGGTATTGTATCGATAGTCGGTTTTAAGGCCATGTTGGGGTTGAAGGATTTGTCCTAACGACCTATACAGGTTCACAGAGTCGATAAAGCTTGACCGGAAAGCCGATACATCCACACCTTCCGGTGGTACTGTACGCAGCAGATTCCCCGCCTGATCATAATAGTAGAGCGTATAATGAAACTCGCTCATCGGTTGGGTCACCGTGAAGCTTTCATTTTTATAGGCATTGAGACATTTGGCGAGGTAGGCATCATTGAAAGCACCCTTCACAGAATCCGCCCAGGCCTGGTAGCGGATGGTCGCCGCAGCCATGATGAAATTGGTACTGTCATCGCAAGGACTATAGGGCTTGAGCGTTACCGGTGGAAACACGGGTGCAGAACGACCGCAAAGCGTAAGCGTGTTCGATTGACAAACGCCGGTAACCAAACCATAGCGGCGGTAAATGCTGTCGATCTGACTGTATGAATACCCCGTTCCTTGCTGGGTATTGTAATACGTCGTGAAGGCGTTGCTGCAATTCGGTTTTGGACATTCAATATAAGGGTCAAAAAGTGTATTGTTACTGCAGTCGTTGAAATCTTCATTGTAAAACAACTGCCCGTTTTTGTCATACATTTTTATCCAGTCGAAAGCAGCGGATATCTTATTATCCCCCTGGCTACTAAAGCCTATGCCATACATTTTCTGTGGCATTACGTTCACCGGAAAAGTAAAGGTTCTCAACAGGTTCCCATCTACATAAAATTTAAACAGGCTATCAATCAATTCAAACTTTACAACCTTCCAGCCACCGAAAATCTGGCTGAATTCAGTCACATTGAATATTTCCCGGCTATAACTAGCATTCGGCCCGGCGTAGTCATAGTATGCTATATAGCTACTGCCAGGGCTTTTGGCATTGAACACTATGTAGTACTTCTTTGTAAGACCAGGCCTTGTATCAAGCGCTATGGAGGCTATCAATTTTTGAAAACTAGCGGCTGCGATTATTGAATCCTTCATTTTGAATTCAATACTAAAATGGTTCTCCACACAGGCCGAATCCCTTGAATACAAATCATAATCTACATGGTAAGGAATGGGTGCTTTACTTAGGGTATCCGGGAATTGCATCAACCCATCATGGAATATGCGATTATGAGGTACACCAGTTTGGTTGACAAGCGGACCATAGTCTACTTTCCAGGTCATGGTATCACAACCATTGGCATCGTATTTACGGCCGTGGTTATAATAATTGTTGATGAATTCATTTTTCAGGTAGGAGAGCTTGCTGGCAAGGGTATCGGAACAAGGCGTGAGTTTTACATTGCAGGTGTTGTAGAGCGAATCAATTTGCGTATAACTATAGTTTGTTCCTTTCTGTTGATTAAAATAGGTAGTAAACGATGCCTGGCAATCGCTTACACAAGTTAGTGCTGCCGGATAATTGGAAGCCGACTGGCGGCAGTCTTCAAACTCTTCGCTATACTGCAACACACCGGTACTGTCCCATACTTTAACGTAGTCAACATAGCCGCATCCGATTCCAAAGGCCCATTTGGTTATCTTGCTGATGGGCATACTGTAGGGTATGGTTGTCAGCAGCGTATCATTGGCATACACTTTTACCTGGTAGTTCTTCACAACCATCTTTATCCGGTACCAGTCCAGCTGGTTCCGGTAATACATGGCAAGATTGGTTGTATCCCAGGTGCTTACATTATTGCCGCCCGTAACGTTCCAGGTGCCTGCTCCGCAGGTTGCAAAACTAGGTGCACCAATTCCTTCAAATGTGGGACTAAAAGCATTACCATTGGCGTCCCAGAATACAAAGTTGAGCGCCCTGCAATAGCGCCCGCCCTGCATATCACTGGAGTCGCCTTTCAACCTCGCTTCAATCGTAAACGCATTGTTCACACAAAGCGTATCATATTTTTTTATAGCAATTGATTGGGTTTCATACGGTGTACCGTTAAGGATATTATGTCCTACGTGGGCATATCCGCCAGAAAATATTTCTCCATAACGGTCACTGAATATCGTAACATTTGAATTTGAACCATACACAGTAAAATGGCTGCTATCAGGACTTCCATAATTTAAGTACCTATTGCGGTAACCATTGAGAATATTTGAAAGGGTATCACATTTGCTGGCGGTGCTTACCCCACCGCAACTATCCATAAACGTGAGATAATCCACCGCTTGTTTGGAGAAGCCAAGGCTTGCATTCATGAAACGCTCAAACAGTATATTGTTGGCCCGCTGAATGCTGTCGGTACTAGCATACGCGGGCGTGATACCCGGGAAGGCTGTCTGGAATTTTGTGTAGGCATTACCCACCATGCTGCAATCGGCACATACATCTTTGACCCCGCATTGGAGTACCGGCGGTACAATAATTGGACTGGCCAGGTAGCGGCAGGTAAGTGTACCGTTGCAGAGTCCACGCAATGAATCCAGTGTACTGTTGCTGATGGTTGTTCCAGCGACACGCAACAGGTAGGCCGAGAAGCTGGCATCCACTCCACCTGCGTTTTGGTATTGTAAATACAACGTATTGATGGTCGTACACTGGCAGGAATCGGGCTTGGTCCAGAGCTCCTGGTTAGAAGAAACCGGACGGTTATCATAAGGAGCGGGGGCTGATAATAAATAGGCATTGCACTGACCGGGCGTCAGGTTCCTCGGATCGCCCGCCGCATGCAAAGAATCGTTATAAGCCTGAATAAGTTCGGCAAAACTGTGGTACCGATACGTGCTCGAAGGCTTGGTCGTAGAAGAACCAAAAGGATGGTTCATATCACCGCCTTCCGTACAAATCTTTATCAGGCGGGGGAACAAATAAGCAGTATCTGCGCTCGTATAATTACAAGGTGCCAGCTCGTTCCACCACTGTGCAACATAGCTTCTGCAGGAGCTACTAACGAGATTGTTGATGGAATCGGTAATATTCGTTGTTGACACTGGCACTTTTTGCATTGCAGTCACCTGATCCGGGAAGTTCAGTGTATGGGTAGCAGTATTGATATTTATTTGTGCATTGCAGGCTTGTCCCAATATCTTATTAATGATCTCGCGTTTCTTTGTGAGGTACATTTCCCGGAAAAAACGCCAGGCCATGTCCAGGCTGCCAGCACAACTGGTATCGATATCAAAAGGAAACTGGTTACCACTGTAATGGGCATAACAGCTATTGCTTCCAGAATCACACTGCGCCATAGCGGTAGCCAGCGACCAGATGTCCAGGTAAGTACTACCGGAATATTTTACACGCAGGCGCATCGAGTCATTGAGCACCGAACGCCAGGTGGCGGCATAGGTGGGGTTGATGCTGCCATCGAAGAAAGGATCTTTCACTACCGTAGAAGGCTGTGCGCTAACATCAGCATACCCAAGGGGATTAAGGTAACCGGCTGCTTTGGCTTGCTTGTACGTAGTAATGGCGGCAAACTGTTGATCAAACAAATTGCTGCCGCTAAATGCCGGGCTGCTTTCATAGGTCTTGAGTTTGCAGTACTCAGGATGTTTGGTGATCAGCGAATCAGCCCAGCTGTCTTTGAAATTATCGGTAAAGTCGCTGACAGATGCATTTTGCGGAATATCGGTGCCGGTAGCCGTGGTGATTTGATCAGGCTTTCCATTTTGGTCAAAATAGGTTTGGATGTCAGCAAACCTTGGCCTGCCTGGAATTAGCGTGCTCGGATAAAATATCGAATTATCATCTATTGCATTCGGGTTGGCGTACTGGCCATAGGGAGGCGTGATATCAGCCAGCATCTGGCGCCGTATGCCGGCGGCCACGGTTGTATTACCACAGAGCTCGTCACATTCTTTTAGCTGCCGGTTGTAGGCTGCCAGTGCAATCGCTGTATAACTTGCCGTATCGGTTACCGGTATTCCAATTTGATTGAGGTAATAAGGCCGGAACAAACTCCAGGTGCGGAAAGTATCAATCGAACAACGTTGACAGGTGGGTGCACAGCTCAGTTGACTGTATACCAAACTCCTTTGTTGGGCGATAAAATCGTCCAGGGTTTTACAAGTGTTTTTTACCATAAAAACAATGTCGCGGTAATAGTCCATACCGTATTTGCTCACGCTGAGCCGCTTGGTGATAAGGTAGGTTCCTTCCTTTAGTGTTAGCGAGAACGCTTTACTGAATCCTACCGGCGCATTGCAAAGGGTGTCTACATGACCAATAGTGAAATTAGAATCACTCACTACATAAGGCACATTGCCGGGAAGCGATTGATTGTTGCAGTCATCGGTTATGGTTATGGTGAGGTTGTAAAGGCAATCATAACAAACCGGTGCAGTGCATCCATTTAGTTTCAGGCTATCGGCACTGAGTGAATAATTAAAATTGTGTAGACCCGTTTTTGTTACCACAAGACTCTTTGACGACTCGATCAGGGTGCCCTTTTTGATATTGTTCACAGAGTCCAGTAATTTCTTGGTGATGTTCATCACCCTTGAAGATTTCACCGAATCCAAATAAGCAGTTGGCTTCCCCGCTAGTGCAGTAGCAATTGTCCTTCCATGCATATCTACATAGCTCACGCTGTACTGACCATTGGCATCCCGCACCATGTTTTTAAAATAATGACTGGCATTGCCCGCGTCCGTTCCAAAAAGTGCATTCAGATCCTCCTGATCGGCAGAGCCATAGAAATAACGGGTCTCATGCGAATCATTGTAGACCGTATCGGTGCGACCAATCTGCATGTCAAATCCTACACCGCCTTGTTTACTGATGCGACCAGTATTGTCCGCCATATACTGGGTTTCAGCAAACGGATAACTTTTCGCGTCTGGAATGTATTTATTGTACCGGTTGTTTTTATTGGGGTTGTTGGGCGAATAATAGTTTGACGCACCTGCTTGTGACGACATTGCCGCAGCACCCGTGCCGCAGCCATTGGCACCGCTGAGCACATCATCGTACTTGGCTTTGTCGTACTCCGCGTTATTAATATCGGTGTTAAAATTGGGCGTGTATTTTATCATCGCACTGAGCGATGGTGAAGGCATTACCTGTATCACCGGTCTGCCCTGGTAATCGTACATGGTTTCAGCAACAATGGTCGTATCAGTAGTATTATCTTTGGTTACCGTCTGCCGACTGCGTAAAGAACCGTCATAATATTGCACCACCGATTTGCGCTTGCCTTCCTCGGCAAAGCTGGTGGTCGCTTGCCAGTTCAGGTAAGGTTCGTGTCCGCTGGCATAGCTGTACTGTCCAAGCCCGCTGCTGGCCACTTCCGAGCTCCATGTTGCTTCCACCCGTTGCCCTGAATATTTGATTTGTACTGGTCGGACCCGGAAAAACAATACGCCGGGATTATCGTACAACAGCGGTATATAATATTCCTCTTTGGAAATACTTACCCTGGTCGCGTTGTTGACAAAAATCTTTTTTGGGTCAATATTGCCGCTGGTTGTATAATAAGAAAGGGCAGAAGAATCGATATAGGCCCACTCCAAATCATATTCGTTAGCCATCCGGTCTTTCGGCCAGGAAACCCTGAGCTCCCCCTTGCTTGACATCATCGACGCGTCTGTACTAACCGTAGATATCACATTGGTCGTGCAATTGAAGTTGTACTCCCGGCTCACCTTCATCTCACTTTCCAACATCAGTGCTCCGGCAATGGCAGTATAAGTCGCGCCTGCGCTCGTCACTACCGATTGTACCACCGCTTTCACCCGAACCGCACTTTGAAAATTCATGTCGGCCATGTTCCAGCTTCTGCCACCCTTGAAGTATCGAAGCGTTAGTGGGTAGTTAGTGAAAGTGGAAGAATCCATAAACGTACCCCCGTTCGACGTGAGCACCGTTAAATAGAGTTTTACATACACGGTGACCGTAAAACTATCTGGCAGCAAAACGCCACTGGCTTCATCGAATTTAAAATTCAGGTAGTTCCTTATCGAATAGGTGGTCTGGTTAGGCTTGAGTGTAGGATCAAAAAATACCGGGTCCTGAATGGTAAGCGCTGAATCCTTTTTTATCTGCCCCTGGCTTCCTAGTAGCGGCAAAGCCTTATACCACTCATCGATCGCAAATGCACTTGTGGACACAGCGAGCATCAGCGCTGCTATCACTGCGAGCCGGGCTATACGGTAGGACTTCATCATAGCAAATAGCTTTTGAGAGGGGTTGGTTTATGGGTTCAGGGTTTGATCATAGAGGCGGAAATTATTAAACGGGACAACAGCCGTATACACACCGTTCAGGCGATTTATATAGGGACTGGTATCAAATGCCGCATCTGTAAACGAATTCGTCGTAAATCCGCTGAACTTAGCGGTTACCTGCAAATAAAAACCAGGTAATACAACCCCCTGGCCATACATCTTCATTTTGTAGGTTACATACTTAGGGAAATAGGTGGTGGTATCGTAACAAATTTCTACGAGTGTGTAGGGTGCATAGGACTTTAGGGAGTAGGTCATCTTGCGCTGCGTGGACGAATCAGACATTGTGACGCCCGAAATATAACTGCGCTGCAAGGTTGATTCCAGCAAGTTGAAGCCGAAAATCGATGTGTAGATATCCTGGGTTCGCGATACCAGCATAAAGCTATCACGCTTATTTATGGATAAACAGTAAAAACTGTTTTGGATAAGCGTTGTACTATCACGCTTAGAACTAAACTTCTTTCCGTTCAATTTAAACCAGCCCATCACCGAATCACGTTTCAGTCCACTGCTATCCAGTTTTTCTGTGTAGTAATTGCATGTAAAAGTCAGGTAGGGCGTGGTGTTAAGTGTTCCCATAATGCGATTCAACTCGAAATTGGGATTGGCCGTGTCGATATCGGACGCAAATGCGGAAAATGCGGCCGACAGTGAAAAGATGATCATCAATATTTTTTTCATACCATTCTTTTAGAGTTTTTGCAAAGCGCTCCGGGTTTCTTTGATCGTTTTTATGCCGCGCTCCGTTTCTTTCTTTAACCTTATCAGTGTACCATCGTCGTCGTACTCATAGAAAGTGGCATAATTGTTCTCATCCAGCTCTGCCATCAGGCGCAGATTAACCGGACTGTATACATAGGATTTGATGTTCGCATTAAAGGGATGCATACGCACGTCATCAAAATAAACAGGTATGCCCGCCGTGGTCGCTTTGAATGTTACGGTCATGGCAGTAGCAGCAGTGGGAATGGTTACAAACGCTTCGATGCGCTGCCATCCATCAATGATTTTGCCTGAAGGTGTTAGTGTCACCGTTGCAGGCGAGCCCGCGTTGAAATTGAGTATGACCTGGCTATTTTGATAAGAACCCGAAACGCAGTTCTGCTCCTCTTTCACCCAGGCACTGAACACCATTTGTTTGCCTTGCAAAGGTGAAAAGCGGTCAAGGGTTAACTTTTTCGGTTTAGGACTCCGTGGATACACGCAATAAGCGGTATCATTTCTTATGGTGCTGGTCACACTAGCATCTGTCGTTCCTTCCGGGTACAATTGCGAAACGGGGATGATCTCAAAAGGCTGCTCTCCACCCATTGATTTCCAGGCAAGGTTTATAAATGCTTGCCCGGTATTCTCGGTATAGTCAACCTGGATGGTATACAATTTACCGGCAATCATACTCACAAGAGACGAAGAATCATATTGCGGAGTAGCACCACCTTTGTTTAGAACTTCTACTCCATTAATTTTTACAATGACACCATCGTCATGTCTTACATAAAACTTATAATTGGCAGTATAGCGCGGTTGCACCATGCCTTTAAAGCTGATGTTGAAATTATCTGCCGGACATTGACCTCCTGGACTTCCGCTACCCCAGGTATAGCTAACACTTCCAGTAAACGTATTACAAGGGTTAGTGCTGGCGCTGGCTGCCGTGACCGTTGCGTTCAATCCCGCGCCATTGCCTGTCACTATTGGCGTAATCCTTAGCACCGTATCAATTTTCATCGATAAACCGCTCGCCAGGCTGTCTTCAGCACCCGTCGCAATTTTAAACACATTGTCCGCGCTGGTATTTCCATCAAAGCGAAGGCTATATTTACCCGTATGACTAATAGTATCCACCAGGGTTCCACCAGCATTAAGTGTGATAAAACGGGGCGTAGCGCAGCTGATACAAGTGTCGGTCTTGTAGCCATAATCTTCAAAACCGTCAAACATCATCTCACGGTTTTTGGTATTCTGTCCTACTGCGACCGGCATGCTCAGGTTATATGCATAGGAACCTCCATTAAATCGGTTTAACGGATCCTTATTCTCAATCTCGAAACCTTTTCGATTGAATAGCGTCATCTCGCTGTTCCATACCCATCGGCTGGTATCGGTGCTTGGCGTAAGCAGTGCCGTTCCGTTGTTAAAATTCCAATATGGGTTAAATGCATTGATTGGACCGTCTGTCCTCAGGTTGACAGTATCCAGTGTTGCGCGCAGTTTGCGCGTATTATAATAAGTGTAGGCCCTATACATTCTCCAATTACCGAGTATGCCCCACCGGTAAGGGTTAACCGCAGAATCGACAATATTGGGCTTACAAATGAATGTGTCTTTGGGAAGGTTGCAATAGTAGCCCGGTACGGGTGAGGAACCAAGAACAGGTTTGGTTCCATCAAGGCAGGGTTTACAATAGTTTAATTCTAATCTGGTCCTAAAATAATAATGCGCCTGCGCACCGTTCAGATCAGGATAATAATAGGTTAGCATATTGGTGCTGCCATCGTTATTGCCGGTGGAATTGACCAATCCAAAAACCAGTTGATTTGAAGATGCCCAACCATTATAAAAGCCATCAATCATATTCTGAGTAATACCCTTGATGTCCGCTGTGTCTAGCCGATTGCTCAGACCGGTTGGAGTAGCTTTGATCTTTGCCTCCGGCGAAAGAATGCTTGCACTTGGATTCACTTCGTCAAATATGTTTGGATAAAAACCTGCTCCTTTGCTGCCTACCCAACCACCCTGCACTTGCCTGATATAGGTTTGATTGGAAGAACTTGAACCACGGAGATTACTGTGCTGTATATCACCAGCATAATTTCTCAAGTAAAGCAGCGCCTGTGTGACGACCGAATTCTGCGGAATAGGACTGGCTCCCGTCGTAAGATCAAATTTCATCCATGACTTCGCAAAATAGTCTGTGCTAGTACTGCTCGGGTCGCGTGAATAAGTCTTTAGGTAATTATCATTCTCAGTGAAGTAATTTGTAACAGAAGAAGAAAAGATCCCCCCGGGTGTATGCTCCCTTCTTAGCGACAAGACCTCAGCCGGATAATAAACAGTTCCTACCACTGAATCCGCCAGCCTCGATACAATAATTGTCGTATCCTTCCGGTAGCTACTACTGTCCACCCGCCAAAAATCTTTGAATTGTGCGGCACTCGCGGTAATAACTTGAGATGTGGAATCAAAAACAATTTTTTGTTGGCCATTTTGGGTTCTAATCGGATTGGAAAGTGAAGTCACTGAACCTACCGGCGTTGAGGCCATATTGCGCTTGCCCGACCTGAGTAAGGTAATATCTACACCCGTTGCATTAAAGGGCGCACCGGTTTTGTCAATGAAGTAAATGCCTTTTGCATTTTCCTTACCCTTTGCCGCATCTACTGCCCAAATGCGTTTTGGGGTAAACTCACCTGTGTACGAGTAAAAATCGGCCGCACAGGTATCCGGATTGGCAAACGGGGCACGCTGGTCTTGACTACTCGTATATAGCTCATCACCACTCTCAAAATACCGGGCTGTGTTGAACAACGTAGATCCGCCCGTATACATTCTTCCTTGTCGAAAATTCACTTGTTTCCAGGTAGCACCTATATTTTTATACGCCGGCCCCATACCGGATACGGCCCAATGTGCCGGGTAAACGAAGTTGTATACCGGGTCATCAAATTCATTGTTGGTCCTGGACAATACCACCTCGCCCGTCTCACTGTCATACACCATGTTCTTAGTTGAGACCTTGCTGCCTTTCTCAATATGCACGACGCTATCCAGGATTCCATAACGGTTCACTACTTTTAAAATCGCCAGCGACCGGTAGCGGTTGATCTCCGAACTGGGCATGGGAATAATCGAACCTGTATACACCGGGAAAAAGGCGGCCGCTATCACAATTAAATTAGCCTCAATACTGGCACTGATGGTCTGCGACACCTGCTCTCGCATGTCCACCATCATCTCCACATCTTTTCCCATCTGTCCATTATAGTTTACCGTTCCATTGGCAGAGTCCATCACCGCCACACTGCTGGAAAGCCGCTTACCCAGTGAGGCATCATTACTAACGTTGTAATAATTGTAGGTATAACTAATTGGATTGTTGAGGTCGGTTTGTGCATAACTGCTCTGCGATTTCACTTTCCCATTCATGTCATTCTGCTCCACTTTGAAGCCCTGGC